>NZ_DBNGVP010000057.1:0-66727 GCF_057119385.1 Archangium sp.
AGGTGGCGGTGGTGGAGCCGGGCCGTGGAACCACCCGGCCGGTGCCGGTGAGCCGGGCGGACTTCCAGCGCGCCCTGCGGCACATCGCCCACCAGGTGCAACACGAGGGCAAGAGCCCGCGCGAGGCCGCGCTCGAGTGGCTGAAGGGACAGGTGGAGCAGCACCCGGAGTGGGAACAAATGAGCGGGACGTGGGTGGCCGAGGTGGGCAAGGGCCGCGTCCTCACCCTGGTGCCCAAGGACGAGGACAGCCGGTTGGTGGGGGAAGTGGCGGCGCGGGTGCGGGCGCTGCCGGGTTACGGCCTGGCGAGCGCGCAGTAGCGGGCGCAGGGTCCAGTGGCCGGGGCGGGTCGGCCGTGTCGTCATGGCGCGCCTGCACACCCAACCGCCCTCCACCCAGGCCCTGACCTATCACGCCCCTTCCCTTGCCAGGCAGTTCGAGACCACTCCGGAGGCACTCAGGGCCGTCATCGAGCAGTTCGACTTCCTCGTCTACTGACAGGCGGTCGCCGCGTTTCCGCTATGAAGAGGCCGGCGGTTCGCCCGTGGACGACGGCGGAGCGGAGTCCGGAGAGGGTGCCCCGGACTCCACCAGCGCGGGCGGCGGTTCACCGGCGGGTGGTGCATTGGCTCCCGTGAGGGCGGACTGGGGGGGGGCAGGAGTTTCCGCGGCCGGGGCCGGCGGCGTGTCCACGGGTGGGGAGGGCTCGCCTGGCCGCTCGCCGCGCAGGAGGCCGCGCACCGTGTAGCCAAGCAGTGCCAGGCACCCGAGGCCGAGCACGCCCCACCCGAGCCGCAGGGGCAGCCGGGACGCCTTCACATGGAGGGGCGCATGGAGCGCCTTGTGACGGGTGGTCCGGAAGCTCACGTCGAGCAGGTGGGGTCCGTCGTGCTCCGGGACGAAGGTGGCCTGCCAGTGCAGCGCGTCCTTCTTCACGGTGAGGCTCTGCCCGTGGGAGGCTCCCTCCTCCCGCAGGGTGATGATGAGGGGCCCGTCGAAGTCCTCCCCCTCGAAGCTGCCCACCTGGAGGCTGACCTGGAGCGGCTCGCCCTCCCGGGGAGTGGCGGGGCGGATGCTGCCCTTGAGCTGCTCCTCGGTGTCCGACCAGGAGAGCGTCAGCAGGTCGTCCCGCGCCTCGACGTCGATCCGATCCGTGGGGTCCTGACCCAGGGGGGCGGCCCCGGCGGTGGCCAGCCACAGGGCGGCCATCAGAGGAAACACGCGGATTCCTGCGGGCCGTCTTTGCCTCGCCCCGGCCCGTCGCCTAAGATGAGCCGCTCTGATGTCTTCCACTTCGCGCTTGCTCCCCCCGGCGAGCAACCCGGGATGAACCCTCAACTTTTCGGGAAATATCAGCTCCTCAAGAAGCTCGCCACCGGCGGCATGGCCGAGGTGTGGCTGGCGCGCCAGAAGGGCATTGAGGGTTTCGCCAAGAACGTCGTGGTGAAGCGCATCCTCCCGCACCTCGCGGAGGATCAGGAGTTCGTGGGCATGTTCGGCAACGAGGCGCGCATCGCCGCGCGCTTCAACCACCCGAACATCGCGCAGGTGTACGAGTTCGGCGAGGCCAACGGCACGTACTTCATCGCCATGGAGTTCATCCACGGCGAGGATCTCGGCCGGGTGATGCGCAAGGCGTACACCGCGGGCGGGTGGATCGCCCGGCCGCTGGCCATCCGCATCGTCGCCTCGGCGTGCGAGGGCCTCTACTACGCCCACACCCGCACGGACGACAACGGCAAGCCCCTCAAGGTGGTGCACCGCGACATCTCGCCGCAGAACATCCTCATCAGCTTCGACGGCTCGGTGAAGCTGGTGGACTTCGGCATCGCCAAGGCGGCGGACCAGGCCACGGCGACGAAGTCGGGCGCCATCAAGGGCAAGTTCGCCTACATGGCGCCGGAGCAGGCCTCGGGCAAGCCGTTGGATCACCGCGCGGACATCTTCGCCATCGGCCTGGTGCTCTACGAGCTGCTCACCGGCACGCGCCCGCTCAAGCGGGAGTCGGAGCTGGGCACGCTGCAGGCGGCCATGGAGTGCAACATCCTCCCGCCCTCGCAGGTGGCGGATGTGCCGCCGGAGCTGGACGAGGTGGTGATGCGCGCGCTGGCCAAGGCCGCGGATGACCGCTACCGGGACGCGCGGCAGATGCAGCTGGCGCTGGAGGAGTTCCTCGTTGGCCAGCGGTGGGTGGCCGGCTCGGTGCAGATCTCCGAGCTGATGGAGACGCTCTTCGCGGACCGGCTGGACGAGGAGAAGCGCAGCGGCAATCCGGAGCCTCGCGGCGAGGAGTCGATGTCCGCGATGCCCGTGCCGCCGGAGCCTCCGCCCGAGGAGCCGCCGCCCCGGAGCAGCTCGCAGCCGCGCACCGGCACGCAGACGAACGCCGCGGAGATGAACTGGGAGGCGCCGCCGGGCGACATGCAGCCGCGGCGCACCGGGACACGCGCCGGGGTGGTCAACAAGCGCACGGAGTCCGCCACCCTGCCGATGGAGGACGTGCCGGAAGTGCAGGAGTGGGAGGCGCCTCCGGCCACGGAAGTGCCCCGCCGCCGCACGAGCAACGAGGCCCCGCGCCGCACCAACGTGGGCTCCACGTCCGTGGCGCGCATGCCCAGCCGTCAGGACATGACCCGGGCCGGTCCCGAGGCCGCCGTCCCGCGGCGCGGCACCGAGTCCTCCGCCGTTCGCCGCTCGGGTGTCCGGCCCGCGGAGCCGGCAGAGGACGAGGATGTGCCTCCGCCTCGGCCCTCGCGTGGCTCCGTGGCCGTCAACCCGCGGGCCCGCCCGTACGAGGACGACGACGAGGATCCCGAGCGCACGATGTTGCCGCCGCCGCCGGAGCCGGAGCCCGTGCGCCGCCGCACGGGGATGGGTCCGTCCGCCCAGCAGCAGCCCGAGCCGACTCCCAAGCCGCGCCGCACCAGCAGCCGCACGGAGATGCCCGAGGCGCCCGCGAATCCCCGCAGGCGCTCGGCCCTGCACCCGGTGGAGGACGACGAGGCCGGCTCCAAACCCGCCCGGCGGGGCCTGTCCCTGCCCCCGCTGAAGAACCTGCTCGGCGTGTTCGTGGCGCTGTCGCTGGTGGGCCTGGCCGTCATCTTCCGCGGGCCCATCCTGGACATGCTCGGCAGCTCGGCCATGGACGGGCAGGGCATCTACCTCAACGTCGAGTCCAACCAGCGCGTGCAGGTGTCGGTGCGTCACGGCATCCGCTGCCGCAGCTCCGAGCCCATCTCCGTGCTCGGCTTCACGCCGCTCAGCCGCATGGGCGGCGCGCACGTGCAGGACACGCTCATCCTGGAGAACAAGGAGCAGGGCATCTACGAGGAGATCGAGGTGCCCTTCGGCGAGCCCCAGGAGACGAAGTCCATCGAGCGCACCTTCCAGATGGGCTACTTCCGGCCCAAGCTGACGCCGCGCAATGTCTCGGGCATCGAGATCTACCGCGACGGCCAGAAGCTCGGCCTGTACCAGCCCGGGTTGAAGCTGGAGCTGGTCGAGGGCACGCACCACCTGATGCTGCAGGGGACGTCGCTCAAGGAGCCGGTGCAGGTGGATGTCGACGTGAAGGCCCGCGACATCACCGACAAGACGGTGGACCTGACGCCCTACCTCCGGTAGCGGGCGTCAGTAGCGCGGCAGGCTCGGGTCCACGGCGCGGGAGTAGAGGTCGATCCCCCCGCGCAGGGACACCGCGTCGAGGCCGCGCGAGAGCAGCCAGGCCGCGCCGTCCAGGCTGCGCACGCCGTGGTGGCAGTAGACGACGATGCGCCTGCCGCGGAAGGCCTCCAGCTCCTCGGTGCGCTCCTCCAGCTCGGGCAGGGGGATGAGCACCGAGCCCGGGAAGGCCACGTAGGCGTGCTCCTGGGGGAAGCGCACGTCGAGCAGCACGGGCCGCGACTCGGGCGGTCCGGAGAGCTGCTGGGCGAGGGTGGCGGGATCGATCTCCGGGATGGGCACGCGGGGACTCCTTCAGGCGGACGAGGCGCAGAACCGTTCGTAATCGATGAGCTCCACGCGGGCGCCGGGCGCGCACACGGGGCACTTGGGGTCTCTTCGCAGCTTGAGCTCCTGGAAGCGGGTGCCGAGCGCGTCGAAGGTGAGCAGGCGGCCCACGAGCGGCTCGCCCACGCCGAGCAGGAGCTTGAGGGCCTCGTTGGCCTGGAAGAGGCCGATGATGCCGGGGAGCACGCCGAGCACGCCGGCCTCGGCGCACGAGGGGGCGAGCTCGGGAGGCGGCGGGGCGGGGTAGAGGCAGCGGTAGCAGGGGCCCTGGCCGGGGACGAAGGTGGTGACCTGGCCCTCGAAGCGGAAGATGGAGCCGTGGAGGTTGGGCTTGCCCTGGATGAGGCACGCGTCATTGAGCAGGTAGCGGGTGGGGAAGTTGTCCCCGCCGTCGAGCACCAGATCGAAGCCCTCGAGGATGCGCAGGACGTTGTCCGAGGTGAGGCGCTCCTGGAAGGGGACCACCTTCACGTCGGGGTTGAGGGCCTCGAGGGCGGCGCGGGCGCTCTGCACCTTGGGCTGGCCGGCGCGCTCCTGGGTGTGGAGCACCTGGCGCTGGAGGTTGCTGAGGTCCACCACGTCCGCGTCGACGATGCCGAGGGTGCCCACGCCCGCGGCGGCGAGGTAGAGCGCGGCCGGCGAGCCCAGTCCGCCCGCGCCCAGCAGCAGCACCTTGGAGGCGAGGAGCTTCGCCTGACCTTCCTCACCGACCTCGGGGAGGATGAGGTGGCGGCGGTAGCGCTCCTTCTGGGCGGGGGAGAGCACCACGGGCTTCTCCACGGGGTAGTGGGCATCGCTCCAGCGGTTGAAGCCCCCGGCGAGCGAGGCCACGCGCGTGTAGCCCATGTGCTGAAGGGTGCGAGCCGCCAGGGCCGAGCGGGTGCCACCGGCGCAGTAGAGGACGAGCTCCTCGTCGCGGGAGGCCTTGTCCTCGATGCGCAGCTCGAGGAAGCCGCGGGGGATGTGCACGGCGCCGGGCAGGCGGCCACCGGCGTACTCGTCGCCCTCGCGCACGTCGATGAGCTTCACGGGGGTGCGCGCGTCCAGCAGGCGCTTGACGTCCTCGACGGAGACCTCGCGGATCTCCTTCCTGGTGGCGGACAGCAGCTCGCGGAAGGTGGCGGACATGGGGGCACGTATAACCCGGGCGGAGGCCGCCGGGGGCGGGCGCTCGCACCGAGGGCCTGGGAGCGGGCGAGGGGACTGGCACCCGCATCCACGAGGGGACAGATTCAGACAGTGGAGGGGAGCCGTACCCCTGGAGCAGGTGGAGCAGATGGAAATTCTGGCGCCGGGCGTTATAAGGCGCCTGTAAGGAGAGCAACCTACATGGACACGACGACCACCCCCGCTTCCAACACCCCCGTTGCCCCGCAGGGCGAGCCTTCGAGCCCGGTGCGGCTCACCGCGGCCGCCGTGGCCCAGGTGAAGAAGGTCATCCAGGATCAGGGCTTCCAGGACTACTTCTTCTCCATCCGGGTGGTGCCGGCCGGCTGCAGTGGGCTGGGCTACGACCTGAACCTGGTGCGCGAGATGAAGGCGGGCGATCTGACCTGGGAGCAGGACGGGGTGAAGATCGCGACGGACGCGCTGAGCAACAAGTACCTGTCGGGCACGGAGATCGACTTCGTGTCGAGCGTGACGGGCGCGGGCTTCAAGTTCAACAACCCGAACGCGAAGTCCTCCTGCGGCTGCGGGACGTCGTTCTCGACCTGAGTCACTCCTCCCTCTCCCCTCGGGAGAGGGTCGGGGTGAGGGTATCCGTCCCGGTGTTCCAACCCGTGGCGGTGAATCCGGGGTGAGGGAAGCCGCTCCACCGAGCGCCCCTCACCCCTTTTTTCTTCATGGGAGCGCCCCATACGCCGGCTGAGCTTTCCCATTGTCATGCCCTACGCAAATCACGAGCCCGTGGTGGGGTTTCCGGCCACGCGGAGCGCACTGAGTCCCCTGGGAGATCCGGGCTTCATCGAGGACGACCACACCCGGACCGCGAGTGGGCGTGAGCTGTGGTGGGCCTTCGAAAGGGAGGACGGGCAGCGCCTGAGCCTGATGTGGGCTGAACCCATCGAGTACGCCACGGTCATCGCCGATCCTCCCGAGCCGCAGCGGGTCATCCCGGCCCTGCGTGAGCTCGGAGTGGAGGCTTCCTTCGAGCTCTGCCCGCTTCCGGAGGAGTTCTCGCCGCTGCGGCATGGCCACGCGCGAGGCGCCGTGTGGCTCTTCACGGGCGAGGGCTCCGCACAGCCGACGGCGGTCTTCTCGCGCAAGCAGCTCGCGGACGCGTGGCTGGCGAAGAATCGCTTCTCCGGAACGCTCGTCCCGTACCCGCTCGACATGTCCCGCTACGAGCATGACAGGAGCTGGGGGCGGGTCACCCTGCCTCCGCCCGGCTCCGAGGAGGCCCAGCGGTACGTGGGCAACGTGGGGGAACGAGTACTTCGAGGGCCGGCAGCTCTCGGGCACGGAGCGCTGGCAGTTGTGGCGGCAGGATGACAACGGCTCGCGCTTCCTGGTGGACGGTTTCGGCAGCCGGGCCGAGGCGATGAAGGCGCTCCAGAAGATGGAGAGCGCCGTCCACAAGCAGGGCTATTGGCTGGAGCTCCAGCAGGGAGCGAAGTGATCGGCAGGGCTTTGGATGAGCTGGAGCGGGACGGCGGTCTGCCCCTTGGGAACGACATGGGCACTGATCAACCACTTTCCAGCAGGGTCCCCTCCCACAATGAGCAGGATGGGCTCGGGGCAGCGGTAATCGGCGGTGCGTGCGATGCGCCCGAGTTGCTGGAGGTCCGTGTTGCTCGGTACTGGCGGAGCATAAGGGTGGAAATGCCACTCGCCCAGGTAATGATCGCCACGTGCGGTCCACCGGCGCTCGAGCCACTTCTGGAGGCCTCTCGTTCCACGCTGGAACGAGCTGGGCCCACGAACCGAGTCTCCGGAAGGGCCGGATGCGGCACTCACTCGGGCACAGTCGAGTGTGGCGGAGTACCCACCGACAAGGATGCCTCCTGTCTCCAGCATTCCAGACGAGCGGCACAGATGCAGGAGCCGTTGGACCGTGGCTCCTGGAACGTGCACTCGGAAGCGTGCATCCGCTGAACGGAACTCAAGAGCTGGCATGCGCTTCAACAGGGGGCACATGAGTGACTCCACGAAAACAGCCATCGTCTTCCTGGCGCTCATAGACATCGAGGCGCGCCGCGGGGCGCGTGGCCGTGGCCCGTACCAGAGCCTTCACCGCGATGGCGGCGGCCAAAGCCACGTCATCCGCTCGGGCTGGGAAGACAGGGTGCCAGCAACCGAGTCCCTCTCTGGGCAGCGCGGTGCGCCGGAGTTCCTCGTGCTCTCTTTGGAGCCACGATGCGGCCTGCTTCCAGAACTCACCCGATGGGAACGCGGTGTCTGTCGCGCTGAAGCACAGCAGGCGCTGCGCTCCCACACCAAAGGAGGTGGAGAAGAACAGGCGAGGCCCGTCCCAGGTGTGCTGGCCCAGCACCTCGAGGACCTCGTCCGAGGCCGTACAGTCCAGGATGGTGTCGCACCGGGAGACGAGCCAGTTGCTCCGAGCTGTCTGTTCGTCCAGGCGCTCCGGGATGGCGTGAACCTGCAGGTCTGGGTTGAGGTGACGCAGGCGACGTGCGAGCGCATGGGCCTTGGAGTACCGCACGTCCATCACATCCAACGTGTGGCGGACGAGGTTTCCCGCCTCGAGGACTTCCCCATCCATGATGACCAGGCGGGAGACTCCACCGCGCACGAGCAACTCCGCCATGGCTGAGCCGAGTGCCCCCGCCCCGAGCAGCAACACCCAGGAACTCCGCAGCGGTTTCGGCAGCGCACCTCTGCTGCGCAGGTCCTCGGGTGCCCAGTTGTCGGTGCGGAGCCATTCGAGAGGGAGCGATCGCTCGAACAGTTGAACCTGGTCATGACGCCAGTACGCTTGCTCGTGATGTCGATAGCCGCGCGGAGCCTTTTTGACATGGGCGAACATGGGCAGTCGAAGCGCCCACCAGTGCATGCGCGCGTTCGGCCCGCCCACTTTCTGCGGAATAGGAAAGCCGATGAGACACAGGTGGCGTTCGCCGTCGCGCGATTGCGAGGCGAAGGCTTGAAGCTCCTTGCGCAGGTCCAGTCCCCGGGAGCGAAGCGCCTCCTCCAATTCGGGCCAGGAGGTGGGGGGCGCGTAGGGAGGCAGGACCGGGAGCGAGTCACCTCGCATCCAGGGCACGCGAAGGCGTTTCCGACGAGGCCCCGCGCGGAGCAGGTCTCCCCATTCGGGTGACAAGACACGGCGGCCGTCAAGCGATGAGAACGCCTTCACCGCGAGCAGCCGCGGGTTGCCGGGGACAGGGCTCAATTCCACCCATCCCCGGCGCTCCGGGCTCTCCGTCCAGATGCCGAGCGTCTCAGCCGTTTCGCGGACGACCACCTGCGGGCTTCCTCCCGTAGGCAGGTCGGGCAGTTCGAAAGCATGGCCCGGGGCGAGAAGCTGGCCCCGGGCCGCGGTTTCTAGCCACTCTCGCGTACCCGCGACGTGCCACGAAAGCCGCGCCTCCGCGCTCCGTGGCTCTTCCGCGCGCGTCCTCAATCCGAGCGATGCCAGTCCTGTCTGCAGGCACAGTCGCCCTTCCCTCCAGGGTCGAGTCGCCGGCCCTGGTCGGTTCAGGCGCTGGTGCGGATGCGTGTCCTCGATGCCCCCCTTCTTGGAAGGGAAGATGTCGATCCGTCCCCAGGGGTAGTTCTTGTCGATGAGCACGTACCAGTCCGTCCACTCGGGAATGCAACTTTCCGAGGTGTCTGCCCGCAGGCGAAGGGGTAGGACCCAGCACTGCTCCTGCTGATCCCAGGACACCTCGGCGAGCAGCTCCACTCCGGCTACTCCATCGAGAGCGCGGCGGCCCACGCGGATCTCGTTCGTCAGAGCGGGAGCACCTCTCATGCGAACCTGCTGCTGCTCACGACTCCCGGTCCTCCCTCATGCGACGTGAAGCCCACCTTGGTGGAGGAGCCGCCCCCCGGAGCCTGGGGGAACTTGTCGCCGAAGAGCTCTCGCCACAGCGGTGCTGCGGTCTGCACATCCGGTGCCTCGAACGCCTTGCGCGCCGTCTTCGCGGCGGCCACCACTTGCGTGTGGAACTTCGCGAAATCCTCACCGTCGATGCGCGCCAGGACGTTCTGGTCCACACCCCGGTCAGGTGCGTAGGGCGCTTGGTTGTTGGCGGCATGGAAGGCGTAGCGTTGGCTGAAGCGCTCCAAGGTTCGGACCACGCCCTCGGCTACGGAGGAAATGCCGTCCGGGCAGCAGTTGCCGATGAGGTGCTCCAGTGGGTAGCTCTTAGGCCGGTCCGGCAACTCACTGGCATGGACGAGCCGCCACCACTTGAGAGCCTTCACGACGTTGACGAAGTGCCCTGAGCACCGGGCATTCTTCTGGCTTGTCCAACTCAGTTGCACCAGTGGGTGGGTGTCCTGCCATGTGCCAAGGTCCCGGTCCGGAATCCGCAAGGGTTCCGTCTTCCACTGCGGGGTGCCGTCCGAGGCTGTCTTCACGATCGGCTGCGTCTCGTCCTCGTCGAGGCGGA
Organism: Archangium sp.; assembly: GCF_057119385.1. NCBI lineage: Bacteria > Pseudomonadati > Myxococcota > Myxococcia > Myxococcales > Archangiaceae > Archangium > Archangium sp. Next base: position 9,588 of record NZ_DBNGVP010000057.1, read on the forward strand.
GGATGTCTTCGCTCTTGGAGAAAGAGCTGTAGACGCCAGCCTCGGCTTCCACTGGCGCGGCGGTGATGACGAGGTCCATCTCCACAGTGGACATCTCAATGCCGAAGGAGCGGCCCTGCTGGCGATACTTGCCCTTGTAGTGCTTCTCCAGAAAGGGCTTGAAGCAGGCCATGGCCTCGACGGGTGTGAACTCGGACTCCTTCATGCGGGTGACTACGATGAGGTCGACATCCGCTCGCTTGCCGTCCTTTGGCCGGACCGCCGTGCGGCGCTTGTAGCTGCCCTGCAGGAAGATGCTGACGAATCCTGTCTTGAGTTCCTTATCCGATTCCAAGCGCTCCTTCAGCTTGGAGTGCCCGTTGATCATGTCGGCACGCTGAGCCGGCGTCGGGCGGATTTCCTTGAGGAAGTCAGTGAAATACGAGGGAAGTGGAAGTGTCATGGCATATGGAATACGAATGGCGTGGCGTTTATTACCTGCACTGCCATCCCTTCCCGCAGCTCAGCGGGAGGGCCGATCCACGAGCCGCACCGCCGGATCTCCCAACAGCGTGTAGTGGGTGACGTCATGCCTCTCCATCCACAGGTAGGCCCGCTCCTCCACCTGGGGGGCTTGAGACTGGCCGGAGGCTTCGGCCTGCGCGTCTGCCTGATAGTGCTTCCGCAACTCACGGTCCGCTTTGGCGGCGAAGCGTGACAGAGATTGGAGCGCCAGACCCGCCCGGTAGCCTTCCACCAGGCTCGCAAGCGCTTCCTCGAGCCGGTTGACATGTGACTGCCCATTCCGGGGATCGTGAAAGGCGCAGATCCATGCGTGATCCAGGTGGCCGATAACGGCGAGGGGCCCATCGGGATTGGCCAGTGCCGCCTGGGGCAGCGCCGCGATGAAGGGCCTCGCCTCCAGGGGGCGGGAGCGCTCGATGCTCTCCAGCTCTCGTTTGGGCATCAGGCCTGACCGCACGAGTTGCTCCATCCAGGGTTGGTACACGCTCCGCGCCGGCGTACCCGCGCCGAAGCAGGCGAAGTAGAACCAGATGCCTCCCGGAAGGAATGCTCCCTGGCGAACCTCCTCGGCCGTCAGCACGGTCCGGTTGCCGAGCCACATGTTGCCCTGTTCCCGCCGCTGTTCTTCCGCGCTCGCCCAGCCCGAGAGCGGCCCCCCGACGCCATGACTCAACGTGAAGAGCAGGGCTGGTTCCCGCGCTCCGGCCAGCTCCATCAGCCGCCCCTTGGAGCCTGCTGACAGTTCCTCCGCAACCACACTGCTCGCCGGAAAGAATCCCTGCGAGCGCGCCGCCGAGCAACGTCGTGCCGCCGGAGCGGTGACGAATTGATGGCCGCTCAGTATCTGGGGCGATCTGTCCTGCGCGGTCAGTAACAGGGCCCGGGCCTTTCGAGGGCGCGTTGCATCCTGCTCACGCGCCACCACCTTCGCGACATAGGCCGCGTAGTCCTCCTCCCGCTCGAAGGGCAGGCGTCCCACGAGGCAGGAGCCATCACCCGTCAATTCCTCTTGTAGCTCCATCGAGAGGTCTTCTGGCGTTCCGGCGAGCAGGACGTAGCGGGCGTGCTCCCGCGAGGACCGGGACGTCGGGTACATCTTTTCGTCCACGAACTCGCGAGCCTTGCTCATGTCCATCCCCGGCGGAGCGGGGTAGACATCCACCTTCCGGCCCTGCTCCTCCGCACGGCGCTCGCACAGCGGTGACAGGATGCGCTCGAGGCATCGGCCTCGCCTGGTGTCGGGAACCACGAGCGCCCATCGCTGTTCGCGCAGCGAGTCGGGCTCGGCGGACATGTTGTACAGGTGGGTGGGCTTTGGCAGGGGCGCTGGAAGTGGCGCTCCCCGCAGCGACTCCGCCGTCAGGGGCGTTTCGAGGACGGGCTGCCCATCCCCCGCCCGCGCGAGCAACAGTTGCAGTGTCACTTCGCCCCTCCAGGCACTCGCTTGTTGAAAGGAGGCTGACCATGCGTCACCCGGGCTCCCTCCGACTTCACCTGTGCCACGAAGCGGTCGAGCTGCGTGTGCGTTCCCCGGACTCCGAACATGACCTGCTGCTGGCCATCCAGTGCCCCATGGGCGATGAATCCGCCCTGCTCGTGCTGTCTGACGATGTAGATGTGCCGTCCTTCCTTCGGATATCCCTCGAAGAAGGGTCTTCCATCCCACGTCGAGAAGTCCCGCGCCTCGATGTTCTCGCTAGGGTCTCCCACGAAACCAGGCCGGCTGGTGTCGTTCGCTTTGTCTCCTCCCGTGTTGGTGTCGAAAGGAGGCAGGCCGCGCGTCACCCGGGCTCCCTCCGACTTCACCTGCGCCACGAAGCGGTCGAGCTGCGCGAGCGTCCCCTGGACGATGAAGATGACCTGCTGCTGGTCATCCAGTGCCCCATAGGCGGTGAATGTCCCCTCCTCACGCGATTTGACGATGTAGACGTGCCGTCCTTCCTCTGGATGGCCCTCGAAGAACGGCGAGCCATCCCACGTCGAGAAGTCCTGCGTCTCAAGCGACTCACCCTGCATTGGTCCCTCCCTGCTCCACTGTGGCTGTGCGTCATGCGGCAGCCGCTCTTCACTCGAAGACGAGGACTCCGCCGATCCAGTCGACGTCCTTCCCCTTGCGCAGCCACTCCAGGCGTTCGTCGCGTGTGGCCATGCTGGGAGAAGCGCCACCGCGGATCCGCTCGCGCACGGCACCGAAGAAGGCCGACGCGTCTTCATTCGGGAGCGGCTGCGTCGCCGCCAGCACCGTGCGCGCCCCCGCGGTGAGGAAGGCATTCGGCAGGCTGCCATGCTCGTGCAGAGCCGAGGTTCCCCGCGCGGCCTCGCAGGCCGCCAGGACGACGAGCGGCGCACCCGAGAGCTTCAAGCCGCGGATGCGATTCTCGTACAGCTCATCGCCGCCGTCCGGGGCAGGGGCCAGCAGCAGATAGGCCGTGTTCGAGCCCGGGTCGATCTTCCCGTGGGTTGCCAGGTCGATGTCCGTCGCCTCGGGCATGGCCTCCAATACGCGATTCGGCGTGGCGTCCAGCTCCCGCAGGCTCCGGAGCTCCGTTCCCGTCGCGACGCGAGGAGACCACGTCAGGGCGGGCTCACTGCGCTGCTCGTCGTACCGTACATCGCTCACCACGAGGTGAAGGCCGCGTTGCGCGGGAGGTTGTGGCGCGGTGGCCCGCGTCAGGTAGCGCCAGGCGAACTCGGGCGGAAGAAGCCCCGCACGCCCCTGCAAGGGAGGCCGTGCCAGGACATCCACAGAGGCACAGGGACGAAGGGCCTCCACCATGTCTTGGGGCACCACTCCCGCGAGGCTCGTGGGGTCGAATCGCGTGACCCGCATCGGTGTGTAGCGGCCGACCCACTGTCCATCCGCTCCCCGCGCCACCACCAGGCTGCGCTCGGTATCCTCGGTGAGTGCGAGGACGCACCGGCCCATGGCGGCGAAGCCCAGCTCCGTGCCGAAGCGACCCAGAGCCGCGGCGAAGTCGCCCTTGGCGGCATCGGCGAAGATGAGGGACGTGTAGCTGTACGTACGCGCATGCCTGGCTGTGACGTCCTCGCGGGTCGCGGACCCCGCCTCGTGGATGGCATCCTCCAGCAGCGCACGCCCCCTGACTGCGTCCACCTCCACCAGGAAGCGCCCCCGGAGGAACGTCGCATAAGCTCGCTGTCCCTGGGTGTTGCCGGGCTCCAGCGCCAGCGTCTTCTCCACGGCTTCCGCGTCCCGGGGGGAGCGGCGCGTTCGGGCCACATCCACCAGTGCTTCGATGCCATGCCTCGTGAGCGGCAGTCCGACCTCCAGCGCCTTGTCCAGCTCGGCACGCGCCTCATCCAGTTCGAGTGCCTGAATGGCCAGGTGGGCGAGGTTCTGATGAATGTTCCTCAGGATCTTCCGGTTGCCGTCGGACATGAGGAGGGCCTCACCAAAGTAGGCACGGCCCAGCGTGACGTCCGACGCCAGGCGCGCGGTGTTCCCCAGCGTCTGCAACAGCATCCGCTCCTGATCCCATTGGGCCCGCCGGGCCTGTGTGAGCGCTGCGCGTGCGTACCGCTCGGCATCGATGAGGTGGAAGAGCCAGCCGGACACATGGGCCAGGTCGTTCTCGACGTCGACGCACCGGTAGACCAATTGATTCCGGGTACAAAGCTCGAGTGCCTTTTCGAGCAGCTTCTGCGCCCGGTCATAGCGCTCCAGTTGCTGCTCCTGCGTGGCCTCCTGCTGGAGCCCCAGCACCTGGAACCAGGGATCCGGGCTGACGCGGGTCCGCTCCACGAGCGTGCTGGCGTATTGCGGAAGGCGCGGGACCGCGTACGTGAGCGCGCCCAGGGCGATGTCGTCCTCTCCCGAGGCGAGAAAAGTCCGGAGCAACGTCTCCTCGTCACGCGAGTCCACTTTTCCCGCCACCAATTGGGCGTATTGCGCCGCCAGGGGCGCGCGGACGGAGAAGTTGCGTGCGGCAACGCGCTGGACGTAGTCCTGGAGCACGGTGCCGCCTCCCGAGATTTCATCCAGCTTGCTGGCGAGGGGAAGGAACGCGCGCACCTCCACGGCGGAGGTTCGGGCACGCACGGCGTGATAGAAATCCCGGCGCATCAGCGGGACGTCGGCGTAGGCGAGCGCGTCAGTCAACGCGGGGACGCCATGGGAGATGAGCTCGAATCCCGCGTTGTCAGCGGCCTTCCAGCGCTCCTTTCGCTGCAGCGCGACGGCGAGCCGCTGCCTCCTGTCACGGGCCTCGTTCCTCCATTGCGCATCCGGTTCGGTGCGTTCCAGCGCCTCGAGGTCTTGCATGGCCAATAGAGGCAGTCCCAGGTCCCGGTACACCAGGGAGCGATTCCACAGGGCCTGGAGATGTGTGGGCACCCTGCGGAGCACCTCATTGAACAGACGGAGGGATTCCCTCAGCTCCGCTGTCCTGCGGGAAGCATCCAGGGCACGGGCGTCCAGATAGTGTGCTACCCCCAGGTCGCAGAGCACGTTCGCGTCCCACGTGCGCTCGCTCTGCATCCGTTGCAGGACGTGCTTCGCGCTCCAGGTGTCGGGCCTGCCACCGGCGAGGTAGGCCGCGACGAGCTGAGGCAGGTCTCCCAGGGCCTCCAGTTGGCCCATGACGGCATTGGAGGGCTCGGTCACATTCTGGGCGGGAGCCGTGCCCATGAAGGACTGGGCCATCGGACGGTAGGTATCCGCCTGGGGATAGGTGACGCGCGCTTCCAACGCCCGTGCCTGTCGCGCCCACAACTCGGGCACGGCTCGCGGTGTCGGCTCGTTCGTGAGGCGCGGGATGAGCATCAGCACGGCCACGACGGAGAGCACCGCCGCACCGGCCGCCAGCCACCGGTTCCGGGGAATGACATGCCATGGCACCTCGACCTGGCCGTGCCGCTCGAGATAGCGCCTGCCGAGTTGTTCGAGCTGTAGCAGCCGGGTCAGTTCCGACTGGCATCGCTCACATCCGGCCAGGTGCTGGCCGAAAGCCTGGGCGTCCGCGGGCGGGAGCTCTCCATCCGCGAAGGCCTGGAGTGAGTCGCAGGGCGTGGACATCAGTGGGTTCCCTCATCGAGGTAGGGCTTGAGCAGCTCGTCGAGCCTCTGGCGGGCGTCGAACAGGCGCTTGGCCACGGCTCCAGGCGAAACGCCCAGCTTGTGGGCGATCTCCTTGTTACCGAGGCCCTGGGCGCGGAGCAGGAAGGTGAGGCGCTGCTGCCGGGGCAGCTTGTCGATCGCCCAATCGAAGCGCTCTTGGGAGATGCGCTCGTACGTGTCCGAGTCCGCTTCCTGCGCCAGGGTCCAGCGCGTGATGGTTGGATCGTCTTCCGCTTTCTTGCGGCCCATGGCGCCTCGGAGCAAGTCACAGAAATGATTGTTCATGACGCGGATGAGCCAGCCGTCCGCCCGTGTGTCATCGAGTTCGCCCAACGCACCGCCGAATCGCTCGATGAAGCGCAAGAACGTCTCCTGCACGAGGTCCTGGGCGTCGATGCCCACGGCGCCGCGGCAGAGTCTCTGGGCAATAGGCGACAGCAGCTTTTTGCACCTCGCGTGCCACTCTTCGAAATTGCTGGCCACAATCTCCCCGGCGCTCGTCATGACCGCGTCTCTGGTCCGTCCCCATGCGGGATACGGAGGGCACGCCGGATATTACGTCCCATTCCGTGGGTGGCTGGTCGGAGTCATGAGCGGCGCCCGGGCTTGCGGGTGACGCCCCCGGTCCAGGGGACTTCCACGTAGCCCTCGGACTTGCGGAAGTTGAAGAGCTTGACGGTCGGCTGGGACTTCGGGTTGTAGGCCCTGCCCAGTGCCGCCGCCAGACTGGCCGGGCACGCCATCGCGAGCCACACCTCGCTGGCATCGCGCCATTCCGCGTGGATGCGGTCCAGGTATGCGCGGAACTCGTCCACGGCGCGAGCCGTGTCCATCGGTCCCCGCACCACGGTGGGAGAGGTGCCTCGAGCCGCTACCAGGCGCACCAACGCGGGAGGGTTTTCGGTTCCCAGCCATTTCGCCAACTCCTCGGGGTGGATGGACAGGTTCACCTCGATGGTCATGGCCAGACGTCCCCTTGCAACGCTGTAAGCCTTGGAATCCGGCCAGGCCTCCTCCCGGAAGAATCTCTCCTCGGAGGATGGCTTCTGCATGGAGTCGTAGCCGCAGGTCCACCTGCCCGTACGTCCTCGTTCCTCCTGGTACACGCGAAGCTTCCACCGGCTCAGTCTCCATCCCAGGTGGAACATGAGGGGCAACGGGGCGCGCCCGAAGAGGTGCACCATCGATACGTCTGTCCCGAGCCTGTTCACGAGTTGATCGGCCTGCTTGAGTGCACGTCGCCAATCCCTGGTGGTGTTGGGAAGGTCATCCGCCACCCTTCCGAAGGGTTGCAGCGCGACGATGTCCGGGTCCCCACCGGCGCGTCCTTCCAGGGCTTCGACCATGGAGGCTGGTGCCACGTTGAAGTTCACTTCGTAGGCCACCGCGAGTTCCTCCGGGAGTTCGGGGATTGGAGCGTCCGGGGAAAAGACGATTCGCTGCCCTCTCGTACGGGCTTCCACAGGCGGAGACGGTGCGAAGAACTGGAGCGACGCCCAGTCGAGTGATGAGGCACTCAGCGCCTCATGGGCTTTCTGGAAGGCCACATCGATAGGGAACTTCCGCTGGCAGAGTGCTTCGTAGAGTGCCTCAGTCATCTGAATGGAGCCATTCACCGTCAAGGGCATCTGCGAGGCAATGACTGCTGGGATTCCGAGACGGTGGAGGTCATGGGCTACCCCTCCGAACATGCTTCCCACCTGACCGGGGTTACTTCCGTGACATGCGCTCAGTACGACCGCCTGCAAGTCGCCCTGATAAGGGCCGAGCACGTCACGAAGTCTGTCTCCATCCACGAGCATGGGCCTCCGCGGATGGTTGGGATCCGTCCATATGAGTCCGAAAGTCCCTCCGGGAATCGGACCTCCGTGACACAGGATGTGGAGGATGCGAAACGGCCTACCCTCCTGGCGAGCCTTTTCCAGCTTGTCGCGAAGGGAGTCCAGATTCAGGTTCGCGAGTTCGTCCTGCTCACAATCGAAGTCCGGGCACGCCTTCTGGAGGGCCGCGAGGTGGCGTTCCTCCGAGACGTAATCTCCCGCGTCGGACCAGGCGAATAGAACCCGGCCATGGCTAGGTGAGGCCAGAGATGCCCGAAGGTCATGAGCCCATTCGAATTGCAGTGGATGCGGCTTGATGTTGCCGAGGCTTCGGCCATTGTGGAGTGCGGTCAGCGACCAGGGGAGACTGAACAGTTCTCCCGCGCTGAAGCGGAAGCGCAATCGAAGGGACGCTTTCTTTGCCTCGGCCTTGAGCAAGGCCTTTTCGTAGGACGACCAGCCGTCCAGTTCTTTCAGCACGTCCACGAGGAATCCGCGCAGCAGGTCACCCATCCGCTTCCGCGCACCTGGCGTTGGAGTTGCTTGCAGGAACTCCGCACGCAGCTTCTCCACCTCGTCCCAGCGGAGCACGGCCACTCCCGGCTTCCCTTGCTCGCCGCGCGTGGAGTACTGCTGTGGCCTTCCGTCGAACGCATAAGGCTTATTGGGGCTCTCGACGCGGCCCAACTCGATGGTCAATATGCGCGGTCCAGGCATGGGCTTCCTACCGTACCGGGAAGTCCGGACCGAGCAGCTCCCGCCAGATCTCGTTCGCTCCGAGTATGTCGCCCACCCGCTCCAGTTCCAGCGCCCGGGCTGCCCTGCGGGCAGCTCCCGACAGCCGTTGTTGCCCTTGCACGAGGTTGGTCTGGCCCACCCCGGAATTGACGGGAGGCCCGAGCCCGGCCGGCTCCGGCCACTGCTCCATGATGCGCTCGCTCATGAACTGGAACAGGTGGGCCATGCCCTGTGCGTAGATGGACAGGCGGGGATCCGGGTGGAACGAGTCGATGCCCTTGTAGGCCATCACCTCCAGAAGGAACGACGGCACGGGCTTGCCCTGGAGTTGTCTCCAGCGCTTGATGGCCTTGATGAGCGGCTTGAGCCGCTGACTGGCTTTGGCGTTCGCGGCGTCACAGGCATCGATGTGCTTGCGCGGATTGCTTTGGATCCAGTCGTCCTTGCGCACGTCGGGAATCCAGTAGGTGCCCGGCCGCCGTGGATCCTCCAGTGCGGGGACGACATCGAAGCCAATGCCCGTCCCGTTGAACTCGATGTTGACCGAGCGGTTCTGCAATCTCGCCTGCTTACCGCGGAACTCCTCCTCCAGCGCCTCCTTCACGCGATTCAGGAACTCCTCGGGGCCGACGGTCTTTCCAGTGCCGCTCGTGTTCGCCGTGAAGATGAGGAAGAGGTCGATGTCGTGCAGCGGCCGGATGGCCGTCTTCCGTCCGTAGGAGCCACTGAGGATGGACTCCCGAGGTCCCAGCCGGCGGCGCATCGCCTCGAAGACGTTCCGCTCTTGACGCTTCGCCTCGCGATCCTCTCCCTCATGGAGTTCCAGGCCCTGCATGAACTTCTCGAACGCCTGCGCCACGGTCAGCATCGTTGGTGTCTCCTCTCCTGGAAGAGATACGGAGGAGACTGCGGGCATTACATGGGTTGGTACGTCGGACCCGTAACCCCTTGCTGTCGCTGACCTGGCTCTTCCGGGTCGGATTCAGACCCACACTTGGTATCTCAGCCGGTCTTGGTATCCCCCTGTTGCGCAACGGCCTGGCGGGGCAGCTCCACGGTGAAGGTGGCGCCCTGGGCTGGAGTGCTCTCGGCCGTCACGTTGCCGCCCATCGCGACGATGATCTGCCGCGTCACGTACAGGCCCAGGCCGAGCCCTCCGTAGTGCCGCTCCGACACGGCGCGCTCGAAGCGATTGAAGATGCGCCCCATGGCCTCGGGCTCGATGCCGATGCCCTCGTCCCGGACCACGAGCCGCGAGCGGTCCTCGCGCTGCTCGACGCGGAGGTGGACGGGCTTGCCGGCTCCGTACTTGATGGCGTTGGACAGCAGGTTCGTCAGCACCTGCTCCAGCCGGAGCCGGTCCCAATGGCCGGACACGGGCCCGTTCGTGTCGAGGATGAGCTCGCACCCGGCGCGTTGCGCCTCGGGTTGGAAGCGGGCCACGACCTCGCGTGTCACCTCCGTGAGGTCCACCTCCTCGAGCAGCAGCTTCAGGCGCCCGGTGGTGATGCGCGACACATCCAGCAGCTCGTTCACCAGGTCCGACAGGCGCTTCACCTGCCGGCGCATCACGTCCACCTCCTTGCCCAGGCGCTGCGCCATGAGGGAGCCCGGCTCGGCCCGGATGCTCCGCTCGAGCCCCTGCAGCCGCAGGCTCAGCGGGGTCAGCGGCGTCTTCAGCTCATGGCTGGCGACGGAGAGGAACTCGTCCCGGAGGCGCACTGCCTCTTGGAGCTCGACCAGGAGGCGCTCGCGCTCGGCCTGCTTGTGCCGGTCCTCGGTGGTATCCCTCAGCTCGATGACGGTCCCCGTCGCCTTGCCCTCCTCGAGGATGGGGCTGGCGGTGAAGGCCACCGGGTAGAAGCTGCCGTCCTTGCGGACGAAGACGTCCTGTCCCCGCTCCTGGGCCCGGGTGGGCAGCGCCCGGTCGATGGGGCACTCCGCCATGGGGTAGGGCGTTCCATCCGGCCGGGTGTGGTGGATGAAGTCATGGAGCGGCTTGCCCCGCAGCTCCTCCAGGGTGAAGCCGGTGATCTGCTCGGCCGCGGGGTTCATGAAGACGCACTGCTGGCGCTCGTCCATCATGAAGAGTCCCAGCGTGGCGTTGTGGGTGATGGCGGCGAGGCGCCGCTCGGTGCGCTCGAGGCTGCGCCGGGCCAGCACCTGCTCGGTCACCTCGAAGCCGAAGACCATCACCCCGTCCGGCTTTCCGTCCGGCCCGGGCATGGGCTGGTAGACGAAGTTGAAGTAGCCGGTGCGCGGATGGGCGGGGTCGCCCACGCTGGCGGGGGCCTCCTTGCCGTAGAGGGGCTCTCCCGTCTGGTACACCCGGTCCAGCAGCTCGTAGAAGCCCTGGCCCTCCAGCTCGGGCTGGGCCTGCCTCACGGTCTTGCCCAGCAGCTCCCGGCCGCCGAGCAGCCGCGCATGGACGGGGTTGCTGAACTCGTAGGTGTGCTCGGGTCCCCGGTGGATGGCGATGATGGCGGGAGCCCTCATGAAGAGGGTGTGGAGCCGTTCGCGCTGGGCCTCGGCCTCGGCCCGGGCGGTCCGCTCGCGCACGTTCAGCCGGGTGATGAGGATGGAGATGGCGAGGAAGACGGCGACCGACAGCAGGTCGGCCGGGCTCACGGAGAACGCGAACCGCGGGGGCAGGAAGAAGTAGTCGGCCAGCAGGGCCGAGAGGACGGCGCTCGAGAGGCCGGGCCCCCATCCCCCTCTCCACCCCGAGAGCATCACCGCGCCGAAGAAGAGGATGAACGGCGTGGCCCGGACATGGGGGTACAGCGCGAACTGGACGAGGAGGGCCGCGGCCGTCACCAGGACGGCGAAGCCATGGTTCATCAGCGAGGAGCTGCTCCACCTGCCGCCACCCTGATGCGAGTCTCCCGTTGTATGCGCGCGTTGCCGCGACTCCAGAGGCACTTCTCCTCCCATCCCAGCGCCATTGCGTAACAGACCGGGGAGTCAACCGCACTGGAGTCGTGGACCGGGGACCGGTTCTGAACAGCTCCCGGGGCACCCCGTTGGGAAAGGAGAACATCCGGGTCGCTCGTCCCCGCGCACTGCCCGCTTCCGGACGTTTCCGGGCAGCGCCACGGAGGGCAAGCGGGCCGCGGGCATGTCAGACCCGGCGGGTATACCGGAGACACCATCGGTCGACAGGCGCATCCCGGGTCGCGGTGTTCGGCGGACCACCGGCGCTCGTGGATTGTTGACCCCTCCGCGTCAGCGGAGCGTAACGGTCGTCCGGCGGGCCCGCGGGCCCCGTGCTTTGGGAGAGGCACGGGGTTCGCGGGAGCTGTTTTTCGTTTCGGGGTGTCTCAGCCCGCGGCGCCGGGCCGGATGACCTTCTGCCAGGCGAGGCTCGTCTGCTTGCGCGCGAGCCGCTCCTTGCGCCGCTCCTCGGCCTCGCGGAAGGCCGCGCGCTCCGCGTCCGTCTCCAGCTGGAGCGGGGGCACCGGAAGCCGCTGCCCGTTGGCCGACACCGCCACGAAGGTGAGCAGGGCGCTGGTGGCCATGTGCTTCTCGCCGGTGAGCGGATTCTCCGCCGTCACCGTCACGCCCACCTCCATCGACGTGCGGAACGCGGCGATGACGCGCGAGTGCAGCGTCACCGTCCAGCCCACCTTGATGGGGGCGTGGAAGTGCAGGTCGTCCATGGAGGCGGTGACCACCACCTGCCGGCAGTGGCGCTGGGCGGCCACGGCGCAGCAGATGTCGATCCACTCCATCACCTTGCCGCCGAACGCGCTGTTCACCGCGTTGGCGTCCGAGGGGAGGATCATCTGCGTCATCACCACTTCGGACTCGCGGGCGCTCTTGGCGGGGAGCTCGGACTGCTCGGACACGGCGGAAACCTCAGGCGAGGAAGGTGGTGACCCGGTCGAGGAACTCCTCGCGTCCCCGGCCGGTGCGGATGTCCTGGTTCGTCACGTCCATCACCAGGCAGTCCACCCCGTACTTGTTCTGCAGCACCATGGGGAAGGTGGCGTAGTACCCGTTGAGCCCGCGCAGGAAGCCCTTTTCGATTCCCTTCTCCTCCTCGCGGCCGCGCTGGCGGATGCGTCCCAGCAGCACGTCCACGGTGGGCACGTCGAAGTAGATGACCTTGTCCGGGTGCACGATGGTGCGCGTGAGCCGCTGGAAGTACTCGAAGTACAGGTCCAGCTCCGCGTTCGTCATGTGCCCCAGGCCGTGCAGGTACTTGGCGAAGATTTCCGGGTCCTCGTACAGCGTGCGGTCCTGCACGCAGCTCTTCTTCACCGAGTGGATGAGCTCGTGGTGCTCGACGCGCCGGATGAGGAACTCCAGCTGCAGGGTGAAGGACCACCGCCCCATGTTGGCGTAGTAGTCCTTGAGGAAGCGGTTGTCGATGACGGGCTCGTCGAAGAGCTCGAAGCCGAAGGTCTGGCTGATGATCTTCGCGGCCGTCGTCTTGCCCGCGCCGATGTTGCCGGCCAGCGCGACGAAGCGCTTGGCGCGCGGCGCACGCACGCGGCGCACCGTGTTGCGCGCCGGAGCCTCGGGAGCGGCGGGAGGCACGGGCGCTGGAGCCTCGGGCGCGGCCTGGGGCAGGACGGTGTTGGGGGCTGTCGCGGCCTTCGGAGCGCGCTTGCGCGGGGGGGAGCGGGGCATACGGGCCATGGGCTTAACGCGGCTTTGGCTGCTCGTCCAAGACTCGGCGCAGAAGGTCCGGTCTGTCCGTCATGATACCTCCGACGCCCTCGGTCACGAGCCCGCGCATCTCCTCCGGGTTATCCACCGTCCACACGTTGCACCACTTGTCGTGCGCGTCCACCGCGCGCAGCAGCGACTCGTCCACCAGACGGACGTCTCCGAAGTACAGGGGCATGTCCAGCACCGTGTAGCGCCGGTCCTCTGGAGGCTGCTCGCCCGCCCGCACCGAGAGCACGAAGGCCGCCAGCGCGTCGCGCGGATAGAAATGGCAGGCGTCCGGCATCACCCGCGCCAGCCGCTCGCCCACCGTGTCCAGCTCGCTGCCGATACAGGCCTGTTCCAGCGCGCCCTCCTCGCGCAGCACCTGGAAGAAGACGTCCTCGATGCCCGGCACGTCCGGCTTCACCTCGATGTTGAAGCGCACGCCCCGGAAGGCGCGCAGCAGCTCGCGCAGCGTGGACAGGTGCACGCCCTGGCCGCGGAAGGGGAAGGTGCGGCCTCCGTCCGGGGTGAAGTGGTAGCCCGCGTCCAGGCGCTTCAGCTCGGCGAGCGTGTGGGCCGCGAGGGGCCCTTCGCCATTGGTGCACCGTCCGAGCGTGTCGTCGTGGAACACCACCAGCTCGCCGTCGCGGGTGAGGTGGACGTCCGTCTCCAGCACCTGCGTGTGGTAGCGCTCCACCGCCATGCGGAAGGCGGGCAGGGTGTTCTCCGGCGCCAGCAGCGAGCCTCCCCGGTGGGAGATGTGCAGGGTGGGGGAGAGGCCACGGAAGTAGGGGTGCCTGGGGTGCGGCATGAGAGGGAGTCTCCGAGCGGGACGCGGTTCCTTGCCGGGGTTCCTGGCCCGCCGCTATAAGGCCGGCAGAAGAGGCCGGAAGCGCGGGAATCCTGGAACTCCCGCATCGGCCCATCCACAGGAGACGCCACCGTGATTCCTCTGCGCAAGACCTTCGGCGCGGCGGCCCTGGTCGTGGCCGCGGCAGTGTTGGTTCCCGGCTGCGGAGAGGGGCCGGGCATGTCCAAGCGGGACGCGGGAGGGCGCCCCGGCTGCACCGGCGTGTGCAGCGAGGATGGGGGTTTGCCTCCGGACGCGGGAGCCTCCACCGATGGCGGCTCCCAGGCCGACGCGGGCACGGGGTCCGCTCCCGTGGTGATGACCCTCTCCGAGGCCCGCGCGCTCCCCCCGGACAGCGGGACGCGGGTGCTGCTCGAGCGCGTCGTCATCCACACGCTCGACCGCGTGGAGCGCCGCGCCGAGGGCACCCAGGAGCAGGTGCGCGCCTGGTTCTGGGTGGTGGACCCGGCGCGTCCCACCCAGGGGCTCTGGGTCCACAAGGACTGGACGGACGTGCCCGCGGGCTTCGTTCCCCAGGTGGGTCAGCGCGTGGACCTCACGGGCCTGGTCCGGGCCGAGTCTGGTTTCGAACAGTTCCATGGCTACCGCACGGGGCTCGCGCAGGTGGGGATCCGCCTCCTCGGCACGCTCGTGGTGCCCGCCGACAACCTCGTGCCCCCGCGCTTCGGCGACGCGGAGGAGGGGCTGGCCCGTCCCAACCCGGAGCTGCTCGGCACGCGGGTGTACGTGCCCGGGCCGCTCGTCGTGACGGACCCCTCGCCCCTGGCCTTCGGCGCCGCCTCCGGCTTCGAGGTCTCGGGCGGAATCCTGGTGAGCACCCGGTTCCTCTCCGAAGCCCCCTCCGCGGACGGGGGCCCGGAGGCGTGCGAGGCCCTGGCCCGCGTCGTCGGCGATGGGGGCACCGGCATCTTCCCCCTGGGCCTCCGGGGTGTGTGGGACACCTACACCTTCGTGCCCTGCGAGGACGCAGGCACGGGAGAGGGCTGCGTCCCGGACCCGGCGGGCGGCCAGATTCCGGGGACTCAGCCACCGGATGGGGGCCTCGGCAACCGGTTCACCCATGTCCTGTATCCCCGCATGTGCGACCGGGACCTGGGGAGTGGGTGGGACGGGGGGAGTGCGGGCTCGGGCAGGTAGCCGAGCGGGCCTCAGGTCTGCTATCCCACATCTGGTTCGCGCCCCACCATGCAGGTGGGGATTGCGGGTAAGCTCGGAAACAAGCTCAGCGTCTCACGCCGATCGACTCCTGGGGGCTCCCATTCCCGAGAACGCGCCACAGACTGCCACCCCCTTTGGCAAGTACCTCCTCATCAAGCGGCTCGCGATGGGGGGAATGGCGGAGCTCTTCCTCGCGCAGGAGGCCCCCAGTCCCGAGTTGTTGGTGATCAAACGGATCCTCCCGTACCTGTCGGAGGAGCCGGAGTTCGTCCAGATGTTCCTGGACGAGGCGCGCATCGCCGCGCAGCTGCACCATCCCAACATCGTCCAGGTCTTCGAGCTGGGGAAGATTGGCGAGAGCATCTTCATCGCCATGGAGTACCTGGAGGGTGTGGACCTCCGGCGGATCCTCGCGGAGGAGGCGAAGTTCACCGCGGCGGTGCCGTACGCGGTGGCCGCGCGCATCTGCGCCCAGGTGGCCGCGGGGCTCGAGTACGCCCACAACTCCAAGGGCGTGGATGGCCGTCCGCTGGGGCTCATCCACCGGGACGTGAGCCCGCAGAACGTGATGGTGACGTACAGCGGCGCGGTGAAGCTGGTGGACTTCGGCATCGCCAAGGCCGAGGCCATCGCCGAGCGCAGCAAGCCGGGCGTCATCAAGGGCAAGTTCCTCTACCTCTCGCCCGAGCAGGTGATGCAGGAGCGGTTGGATCACCGCTCGGACGTCTTCGCGCTGGGGGTGATGCTGTATGAGATCACCACCGGGCGCTCGCCCTTCGCGCGGCCGACGACGGAGGGCATCCTCTACGGCATCCGCTTCGAGAACCCGTCCCCGCCGCACCTCATCCGCGACGACTACCCGGAAGCGCTGTCGCGCATCGTGATGAAGTGCCTCGTGAAGGATCGCAACCTGCGCTACCAGCGGGCGGCGCAGGTGCAGGCGGACCTGGAGGGGCTGCTCGAGTCGGGGCTGATGCGGCAGAGCGACGACGTGGCGGCCTACATCGCGCGGCTGCTCGGGGAGGAGGAGGAGCGCACCATGCTCCACGTCCCCATCCCCAAGCCCGCCGGGCGCAAGGACTCCTCGACGCAGCAGCCCGCGGGCCTCGTGGCGCGCCCCACGCGCCGGCCCAGTGCGCAGAACGTGCCCTCGGCGGTGGAGCCCGACGAGGCCGAGCCCGCCACGGAGATGGCGCGACCGCGGGACATGCTCGCCGCCGCGGCCCTGGGTGACGAGGAGGATGACGAGCCCACCGCCTTGCGCACCGCGCCCGGACGCGCTTCCGCCGTTCCCGGGGCACCGCCGCGCACCGCCACGGGCGAGTCCACGTTGCAGGATCGGCCGGCGCGCACGCCTCCCTCCTCGGCCCGGCGTCCCACGCCCGTGCGCAAGCCCGCCATCTCCGGCTCCGTGGCCGCGTTGGATCGCCGCCGCGCGGCGCCGCCCGTGCCCGACGAGGACGAGGACGAGGGCGCGCAGCAGTCCGTCTCCGTCACGTCCTCCACCGTGAACGAGCGCGGGCCCGCGTACGGGGAGGACGACGAGGACTCCCTGCCCGACTCCCTCACCGACGACGTCTCGCGGACGCATGACTTGCCGGCCCCTCCGGTGCGTCGCGCCGTGGTGGAGGACCAGGACGACGACGAGTCCACCGCCGGCTACGACCACAGCTTCGTCACCCAGTCCGAGTCCTCCCGGCCCGCGCCCGCCCCCGGCAAGTCGCGGGGCCTGCGCCTGGTGGTGGCCGCGCTGGTGACGCTGCTCGTGGTGAGCGCGGGTGGAATCGCGTGGCTGTTCCTGATGGCGCCCCAGCCGCCGCCGGAGCCCGCGCCGCGCAGGCCCGTCACGTCCACCCGCGATGAGGTTCCACCCGAGCCCGAGGGTGACCCCGCCGGTGCCACGGCCGGGACGGGAAGCACTTCGGCCACGGCTGGCTCCGCCGCTTCCGAGCCGGGCACGGGGACGGGCACTGGCTCCGCTACCCCCGAGACGGGCACGGGCACGGGTGCCACCGCGGCCGACCCGGGTGCGACCGGGACCGATACGGGAGCAGGTTCGACCACCCCCGGCACCGAACCGGGGAGCGGGTCTCCGGAGACCTCCGCGCTGGCGGCCGGTGGGACGCCGACCGAGACACCCGCCGAGACACCGACCCCCGCGCCTCCCGCCGAGGTTCGCGTGCAGTTCAAGGCACCCGCACGGACGGTGATGAAGGTGGCCGATCGCACCGTGCGTCCCAACGGGTACCTCCCGCTGCCTCCGGGCTCCGTCGAGGTCACCTACCGGTGCGCGAATCGAGGCCCTTGGAGAATCAAGGAATTCGAGGTTCCCGGGGATTCGGGCAGGCCGGTCGTCTTCAGCCTGAGCAGGCGGGATTGCAGCACCCAGAAGACCCGTCGGTAAGGGTCCTCGGGGGGGACATATGCGGTGGGCTCCCCCTCCGGCGGACAAGTGGGCGAGGGTACGCGGGAGTGGATATAAGCCGTTGGAATTCCAGGGGATTTGCTCTCTTCATCTCGTTTACACGTGTCAGACGGGTCTTTAGAATCCGGCCCTGTCTATGGCGCGCGCGAAGAAGAAGAACCTGGCGAAGAAGCGGAGCTCGCCGGCGGGGCGGATCGCCCGTGAGCAGCAGTCCGTGGCACCCGAGCCCAACCGCCTGCTGAAGGTATGGCGGCGAGTGCTCGAGCGTCGGCTGCGCACCCGGCTGCGGGCTCCGGTGGCGGTGGAGGTCCACGACAACACACACACGATGCTCACGTTCCAGCGGCACCGGGCGTTGTGGCGGCTGCGGCTGCACCACATGTTCCTGGCGGCGCCGGACGAGGTCATCCACGCGCTGGCGGACTACGTGCGCACCGGCGACGCGGAGGCCAGCGTGCTGCTCGACAAGTTCATCGAGCGCAACAAGGTCTACATCCGCCGCGTGTCCCCCGCGCAGATGCGCAAGCGCCTGCGCATGGAGCCGGTGGGGCAGCACCATGACCTGGGCCGCATCTTCGAGCGGCTCAACGAGCGCTACTTCCGGGGCCGCATCGACGCGGCCATTACGTTCGGACCGGCGCCGCGCGTCACCCGGCCGCGCAAGAGCATCAAGATGGGCTCCTACTCGGCGGACTCGCGCGTCATCCGCATCCACCCGGCGTTGGATCAGCCGGTGGTGCCGCGCTACTTCGTGGAGTGGATCGTCTTCCACGAGATGCTGCACCACGTGTACCGGACGCGCCGGGGCGAGGACGGGCGGCGCTGCATCCACCCGCCCGAGTTCCTCGAGCACGAGAAGCGCTTCCACGACTACTCGCGCGCCCAGACCTGGGAGCTGGAGAACCTGGACCTGTTGCTGCGGGCGCGGGTGTCGGCGTGAGCAGGGCCTCCCTGAAGTCTCGGGGGAGGCTCAGGGGAGGATGATGCCGCCGGGGCTGCGCCGCTCCGGCTCGGCTGACGGGGCCCGCTGCTGCTCGGCGGCGCGGGCCCTCGCCCGGACCTCGGCGGGAGTGGTTGCCTCCGGCGCGGCGCGCCGCGCCATGGTGACGAGCAGGGCCTTCTCGAAGAGGCGCTCGGCGTAGCGCGAGGGCGGTTCGGTGACGCCATGCGCGAGCCTGCGGGCCTCGGCGCGGGCCAGTCTGGCCGGTTGCTCCTTGCCGGTGCGCTCGAAGTGGAGCGCCATCTCCCACAGCCGGCTGGCTTGGAGCTGGCGCATGGCCGGGGCGGCGAAGAAGGCATGGGCCTGGGTGTGGGCCGCCTGGATGAGCTCCTCGTTGCGCTGGGCCAGGGTGAGCGCGAGCGGGCTCGCCTCGAGCTCGTCCACCGTGTGGGCCAGCCGCTCCAGCTCGGCCATGGGGGGCAGCCAGCCCCGCATCTCCGGCTCCTCGTGGAGCTTGTGGCCCTCGTAGGCGAGCCGCTCGTCTTCCGGCTCCGGCGGGGGAAGCTCCAGGGGCACGTCCCGCGCCTGCACGCCCAGATGCCGCAGCACCGTGTCGAGCCCCTGGGGAAAGGGCGTGTGTGCGCGCAGGTTGAGCCCCGCGGCGGCGCTGAGTCGCTCCAGGGCCTCGGCATGGGAGAGCTCCACGGCGGCATCGTCTCCGGGGCTGGTCGCCTGCTTCACCACGCGCCGGTAGTCGCCGCGGCTGAGCTCCGTCACCTGCAGGCGCTGCACGCCCTGCTCGTCCGAGTAGAGGAACTGGATGGCCTCGACGCCCCCGCCACGCAGGGGACGGGCGATCTCCAGCACACGCTCACCGGTGCCGTCGATGCTGGTGAGCAGGGCGGGCAGCGGTTCCGGGGCCACCGTCACGGGGCGCGAGGCCTCGGAGGCGGAGGGGCGGTGCGGCTCGGCGATCTCGACGCCCCGGGAGCGCAGCCGGTACAGCGCCTTCCTGGCGGCCTTGGCGAGCCCCTTGTGGCTGGAGGCCGCGAGCGCCTCGGCGAGGGCGGGCTGGCCGGCGAGCACGGAGCCCTCGAGCAGGGCGAGCGCGAGCGGCTCGGGGAGGGCCTCCACGTCGGCGGGTGGGGCGGAGGCGGGCTCGGCCGCGAGCGAGCGGGCACGCTCCAGCGCGTCGGAGGGGAAGCCGGGCACCGGCGTGCCAGCGCGCAGAGCGTCCAGCAGTGGACGCGGATCGGCCAGAGGGCTCTTGGTGGGCATGCACGGACAGGTAAGGCACCGTCCGCGGCGCGGTGAGGTGGGTGGGGGCCGGGCGCGCCGGGTGGCGACCACTGGCCCACACTTGCCCGCCCCGAGCGTTCAGCGGCGGCGCACCAGCCAGCTGTTGCCCGACTCGGCGGCCACGGCGAGCTCCTGGCGGAGCCGCTCGCCGAAGATGCGCGAGGGGTGGACGCCGCGCACGAGGAAGTGATCGTACGCGGGGCCCTGGGTGGCGTAGTCGAAGTCCTGGGGCCGCCACTCGGAGGGGAAGGTGGGCGGGGGCGTGCCCCGGTAGCGCAGGGGGGAGTGGGGGGTGAGGGCGAAGCTGAAGTTGGTGCTGCCGCCGCGCGCGCGGGCCAGCTCGGCGGCGCCGTGGAGGAAGACGGGGTGGCGCACCACGCGCGAGCCGCTGTCGAAGATGAGCCCCATCACCCGGGGCCTGGGCGCGGTGGCCTCCGCGAGCACGTCCCACTCGGAGGCCTCGTGGGAGAAGGCGCGGAAGCCCTGGCCCAGCACGAGCGCCAGCACCAGCGAGCAGGCGGCGCTGGCCCACAGCAGCGGGCGGCGGAGCGCGAGTCGAGTCACGGGGAGGCTCGCCACGGCGAGCACGGCGGCGAGCTGCGCGTAACGGGTGTTCAGGTAGTAGATGTAGCCGCGGATGTCGAAGGGCAGCAGGAAGTAGAAGCCGAGCGCGAGCAGCACGAGCCCCGGCAGGCGCCAGCGGGCCACGGGGCCCTCGCCGCTGGAGTCCCCGCGCACCACGCCGAGCACGAGGGCGCACGCGGCCACGAGGCCCACGGCGTACAGCGGCAGACGATCCGAGCCATCGCGGAGGAGGTTGGCGAGCACCTCGAGGAGCTCGGCGCGGTTCTGCGCGAAGCTCTTCCAGGCGAGGTTCCGCGGCGACAGCATGGGGCCCCAGGCCTTCCAGGGCGCGCCTGTCTCCACCTCGGAGGGCTGGCCCAGGCGCAGCACCACCCACGAGAGGAAGAGGACGACGCCGGGCGTCACGCCGAGGAGCGCGGCGACGCGGGGCCGCAGCCGGGCCTGGAAACCGCGGGCATGGGCGTCCTCGGGGACGGGCGTGGTGAGCAGCAGCCAGGGCAGGGCGAGCCCGAGGAAGGCGAAGGCCTGCACGTGGAAGAGGAGGACGGCGACGAGGCTCGCGGCGAGCCCGAAGGCCCAGAGGGGGCGCTGGCCCGCGCGGGAGAGGGCGCGGATGAAGAGGCCGCAGCACAGGAGCGCCAAGGGCAGCGCGGCGAGGTAGTTGATGAAGCCCCAGCCGAAGCTGTCGCCATAGGCGAGCGGCAGGGCGAGCAGCGAGGGCCACGTGGGGCGTCCGAGTCCACGCAGCAGGAAGGCGAGGGACAGGGGCAGGCCCACCACGTAGGCGGAGAGGAAGAGGCGGTTGGCCAGGTCGAGCGGGAGCAGCCAGTTGAGGAGGCTGACGGCGTAGTAGTAGCCGAGGTAGGGCGTGAGCTCGTGGCGCGCGGCGAAGAGCTGGGGGTAGAGGGTGGTGGGATCGTCCAGCCGGTGGAGGACGGAGATGAGGTGGAGGTGCTGGGGCAGGTCCACCATGGGCAGGTGCGAGGACACCCACAAGGGCAGGGCGCCCAGCACGAGGGCGGCGGCGGAGACGAGGCGATCGATTCGCGCGGACACGGGTGGGCCGGACTGTACGTGGCGCCTCCGCGTGTCGCGAGCGCCGCGAGCGGCGCGAGGTGCCTGCTCGCGGGGCGGCCCTGCGGGAGACGGGTGTACGGAGCGGGCCGCCGGGTTTGGACAGGGGGAAACCGGTGGGATATAGCCTGGAGGGATTCGGGTCTGTCACCCGGGAGGACCGTGGAGATGAAGCACATCGGGATGACGCTGGCGGCGGCGGCGGTGGGCGGCGTACTGCTCACGGCGGGGCAGGCAGGGGCGTGCGAGGCTCACCGCGCCAAGGCCGAGTCCGTGCCCGCGCCGGTGGAGCCCGGCAAGCAGGACACGGCGAAGCAGGACACCGCGAAGAAGGACACGGCGAACGAGCTGCACGCGGCCAAGTGCCGGTGCTCGAGCGCGGCGGACTGCACGTGCAAGAAGGGCTCGTGCGAGTGCCCCAAGTGCAAGAAGCCGCGTCAGGACGTGGTGCCGGCGCTGGAGGCCGAGGGCACCCCGCAGGAGGTGCGGAAGGTGCGCCTGGACGCCTCGGCGGGCGTCTTCATCTGACCGGCTTCTCGGCCTTCACCACGAGCAGGGGAGGCAGCCGGAGCCGGGCGAAGCCCACCAGTCCCACGGCGGACAGGGCATCGCGGAGCTCCTCCTCCTCGCGAGGGTGGAGTCCGGCGCGGCGCTGCACGAAGGCGGAGGCCCTGCCCGGTGGCAACCAGGTGCTGGCCACGAAGCGGCCGCCCGGACGCAGCACGCGCGCCACCTCCAGCAGCAACCGGCCCACGTCGGAGATGAAGTGCAGCGAGTGGGCCAGCAGCACCGCTCCCAGCGCGTCATCCTGGAAGGGCAGGTAGGGCGCCTCGGCCCGGAGGAAGTCCACGTGGATGCCGGCCTCGCGCCCCTGGGCCACGGCCTCCTCGAGCATCGCCCGGGACAGATCCATCCCCACCACGGCGGGCAGGTCCGGCTCGCGCGCCAGGCGCCGGGCGAAGAGTCCGGTGCCGGTGCCCAGGTCCAGCACGGGCGCCTCCGGCCGGCCCAGCAGCGAGCGGTACAGGAGGTACTCGCTGTCCCTGTCCAGGGGCGGCGCCGCGAGGGCGCGCTGCAGGGCGGGGCGCACGTAGCGCTCGTAGGAGCGGGCGATGAGCCGCTGCTCCATGCCGCGCTGGGCCAGGGCCGAGGTCCCCGGTTGGTGCGCCAGGTCCGCCACGCCCTCGGTCACCGGGAAGCTCGCATGGCACTCGGCACAGTGCAGCGGCCCGAAGACGAGCTGGGGAGTGTCCTGGTCCGGCATCAGCTGGCCGCGCCGGCACCGGGGGCAGCGCAGCAGCTGGAAGATGGCGCGATGCATGAACGTCGCAACCTGGCCGATGCTCAGCCGCTGATCTCCTCCGTGGACACGAGGATGGGCCAGCCGCGGGCCATGGCCTCGCGGAAGAAGCCGGCCAGCTCGTGCCGGGCGCTGTTCACCGCGCCGAGGAACGGATCGATGAGGGACTCCTCGCCCAGGCTGCGCCCGGGGTTGAGCTCCACCGGATGGCCGCAGCGCTCGCAGCGGATGGAGACGGAGCGCGCCAGCGCCACGGGCACGGCATAGCGGGCGCTGCACTCGGTGCACTTCCAGACGAGTGCCCGCTCTCCCGCGTCGCGCCGGGCCAGTGACTCCAGCTCATCCGCCAGCCGCAACAGCGCGGGCAGATCCTGCGGAGGCTGGGCGAACACGGCGGACGGCCCGAAGCCCGAGCCGGGGCTGCCCAGGTTGGGCGGCTTGTCCCCCTTGAGCAGGGCGCGCAGGCGGTCCTTCGCCTTCACGTCCCGGAACTCGGCGCTCGCGAACGCTCGCTCCACCGCCTCGTGCAGCGGCGGAAGATCCGGCTCGAGCCTCTCGTCGGAGGGCAGCGACTGGGGATGCGCCACCACGCGGTGGCCAGGGATGGCGACGAATCGGAAACCCACGGTGCTCCAGATCGCACCGCGCCGCGTCCCGTGCAAGGCACGAATACGGTGCGATGCTGAAATTGCCACGCCCGCGACAGACGGCGCGGCGCGTCAAACCCTCACTGTGACCATTCGAGCATCCGCTGCAGCGGTGCCAGGGCCGCCGCCTGCAGGTCCGTGGGCAGCGTCAGCTCCGGCGTCTTGTCCTTCATGCACCGGTACAGCTTCTCCATCGTGTTCAGCCGCATGTACGGACATTCGTTGCAGGAACAACCATTGTCCGGCGGCGCGGGGATGAAGGTCTTGTCCGGGGCGCCGCGCTTCATCTGGTGGAGGATTCCGGCCTCGGTCACCACGATGAACTCGCGCTTGGGGCTCTTGAGGACGTAATCCAGCAGGCCCTTGGTCGAGCCGATGTAGTCGGCGTGCCGCAGCACGGCCTCCTCGCACTCCGGGTGCGCCACCACCTCGGCCTCCGGGTGTTGGACCTTGAGCTGCACCAGCCGCTTCTCGCTGAAGATTTCATGGACGATGCAGCTGCCCGGCCACAGGACCATGTCCCGGCCGGTCTGCTTCATCACATAGCGGCCCAGGTGCTGGTCCGGGGCGAAGAGGATGCGCCGGTCCTTGGGGATCTGGTTGACGATCTTCACCGCGTTGGAGGACGTACAGATGACGTCGCTCATGGCCTTCACGGCGGCGGAGCTGTTGACGTAGCTCACCACGAAGTGGTCCGGGTGCTTCTCCTTGAAGGCCCGGAAGGCCGCCGGGGGGCAGCGGTCGGAGAGCGAGCAGCCGGCCTTCAGGTCCGGCAGCAGCACCAGCTTTCCCGGATTGAGGATCTTCGCCGTCTCGGCCATGAAGTGGACGCCGCAGAAGACGATGACGTCCGCCTTCGTCTTCGCCGCCGCCTGGGCCAGCGCCAGGCTGTCCCCGACGAAATCCGCCACATCCTGGATCTCGCTCTCCTGGTAGTAGTGCGCGAGGATGACGGCGTTGAGTTTCCGCTTCAGTTCCTGGATTTCCCGCTCGTAGTCCACTTCGGCGCCCATCGCGTCTCCTTCCGGTTCATTTAACCGGCGGTCCGGATGGGGGCCAAGGACGAATACCCCGGGAATGGCCCCTGGCGGCTCCGGTGACGTCCGGCCGGGGGAGCGCCCTCCTGTCCCACAGGCCGAGGCGTCCCCGGGAGCACCCCCCACGGACACTTGACGCCAACCATCCCAGGAACCGCTAAGATATTCCCGGGACCGCATTGGCTGCGGATGAAGCCCGATCACCTGGTGTCCTGGATGCTGGACGTTGGAAAAGGCTTTCTCGTGGCACGAGCGGCAGGGGGAGGGGCGGCACGGGCACGTGGTCCGCACCCGGATGAGCGAGCGAATTGCGCCGGGTACGGTTGAGCGGCCTGCCTGCTGAGGAGGGGTCCATGAGTGTCCCGATTCGAGACGTCCTGGTGGTACATCCGAACGCAGGCAGGCGGGCCGCGTTGGCCTCGGCCCTCCCCTCGTACCGGGTGGTGGCGGTGGAGTCCAAGACGGAGGCGGCCTTCCGGATGGCGGATGGGGCTCCGGCCCTCATCATCGCGCCTCCGGATGATGCGCGCCTGTTCCTGCGCCAGCTGGCCGACACGGCCCCGGACGCGCTGCGCGTCTTCATCTGCTCCAAGTCGGATCCCGCCGGCCTGGCGGAGTTGATGCAGAGCGCCGCCGAGGGCCATGTCTTCAGCGTGCTCGACGACGCGCTGTCGGGCCCGGAGCTGGGCCGCACCATCTCCCACCTGTTGCAGCACCGCGGCTCGGCCTTCGCCACCGTGCCGCCCGCGTCGTACGCGGTCCACTTCGAGTGCAACGAGCAGAGCTACGGGGCCCGGTGCCTGGAGATCGGCAACTTCGGGGCCACGCTGCTGATGCCGGGCGACACCTCCGCCGACCATTTCCCTCCGGGCGCCGCGCTCGAGGGGCTGCGCATCGAGCGCGACGGGCACCTGCTCTTCAAGACGACGTGGTCCCACGTGCAGCGGGCGCAGCCGGTGACGGACGGGTATGGCACCCACCTGCGCCTGGGCGTCTCCTGGGCCACGGCCATGCACCCGCCGCCGCCCGTGCCCGGCGTCACCATGGAGGAGCCCTCCGAGGTGGTGGCCACGCTGCGCAAGGCGCTGCGGCGCGAGGCCGTGCTCTGGCTCCAGGCGGTGAACGATCCCTCCGTGCAGCTGCGGCTGGAAGCGCCCGCCGTGGAGGGGGTGGACGGGGTGACCGTCCTGCGCTGCCAGTCCTCCGGCCTGCTGGAGGGCTCGGCCGGCGACGAGGTGGAGCTGTTCTTCGAGATGGGGGGGCAGAGCCACTCGGGCGTCTGCACCCTGATCGTCAACGACCGGGACGGGAGGATGGTCGTCCGGGTGCCGCGCTCGCTCGTCATCCGCAACTGGCGCAGCCTGCCGCGCTTCAAGCCGGATCCGGAGCACCAGTTCCTCATCTCCTTCCAGGCCCCCATCACCGGCCAGCATACCACCCGGGCCCCGTTGGACCTGAGCGTCGGCGGGCTCTCCTTCCCCTTCGACGCCTCGAGCGAGATCATCCCCGCGGGCTCGCGCTTGGAGGCCTCGCTGCTGCTGCCGGATGGGACGTCCGCCAGTTGCCAGCTGGAGGTGCGCTCCATCCACGGGCTGCCCTCGGATGGCCGGCCGGATGGGCGCCTGCGGCCCTTTCGCGCCGGGGTCCGCTTCGCGGGGCTCCCCCAGCGGGCCCGGGACGTCATCCTCCGCGCCTTCGTGGCCTCGCGCTGCACGTCCGTCTCCGAGGGCTGGGACGTCCCCTTCACCCACATCTGGCGCCTGATGGAGGAGGCCCGCTACCGCTTCCATCCGGACTACCCCTTCGGCGATGAGTCGGTGCTGCCCGTCCTCCAGGACACCCACCGCAAGGTGTACTCCACGGGCGACCTGGGGCGCTGCCTCGTCTACACCAGCGACAAGGGCCTGCAGGGGCAGATCGCCGGTGTGCGCATCCACTCGCGCACCTGGCTCGTGCAACACCTCGCCGTGCGGCCCGGGGTGCGCCGCGACGAGCAGGTCTCCTACGAGTTGACCAACCTCGCCGTCGAGATGGGCGAGGTGCAGCCCGACATCGAGTTCATCCGCTACTCCTGGCGCAAGGACAACCGCTGGCCCAGCCGCCGCATCGGCTGGCTCGCCCGCGCCCTGGAGACGCCCGGCCTCAGCTTCCTGCGTCACTTCTCCTACATGCGCCTGCCGCTCACGGGCGAGCCGCCTCCTGGCCGCGAGGATCTGCCCAAGGTCCGGGACGGGGTGCGCACCGACTACGTGTGGATCGAGCTGCACCTGCGTGACCGGGGGGAGCTCGTCCGGGTGCTGAGCGAGGATCTGCTCACGGACGAGGTGGACCTGCGCGCGCTGAGCGAGCGCTACAAGGCGCACGGGATGCACCGCCGCCGCCGCGTCTTCGTGGTGGATGGGGAGTACACGCCCCTGGCCGTGGCCCTCTCCGAGGAGGGGACGCCGGGGCTCAACCTCCTGGAGAAGACGAACGCCTTCTGGCTCATGGTGCCCAACCGGAACCATCCCCAGGCGCGCGCCGCCACGCAGGCGCTCATCCAGCGCTGCGTGGAGCATGCCCGCGAGCGCGGACGGCCCTCGGCCATCGCCCTGGTGGAAGAGGGGGATGTGGAGGTGCTGGAGCAGGCGGGCTTCCAGGACATGGGCCGCTTCTCCGAGTGGATCTTCCACCGCTCCATGCTCCGCCGGGTGACCGAGCTGTGGCGCTCCGTCTTCGAGCGGCTCGGAGGCGCCCCCGCACCCGATTGGTCCACAGAGGAGGGCGTGGAGTGAGATACGTCATGGAGTCCAGCGACGAGGCGCGCCGGCTGCTCGTCCAGGAGCGCTCGGGCAACGCGCGCGACGCGCTGCTGATGGCCGGGCTTCGCTGGGGAGACCGGGTGCTCGACGCCGGGTGCGGTCCCGGTGGCATCACGGATCTCATCGCGCAGCTGGTGGGGCCCTCGGGCCATGTCACCGGCATGGACCTCAGCGAGGAGCGGCTGGCGCAGGCGCGCCAGGTCAATCAGCACCACCCCCACGTGCGCATCGTCCCGGGGGACGTGCGCCGCACCGGGCTGCCGGACGCCTCGTTCGACTACACGTGGTGCCAGTTCGTCCTCCAGTACATTCCCGAGCGCTGGGACACGCTCGCGGAGCTCGCCCGCGTGACGCGCCCGGGCGGCAAGGTGGTCATCTCCGAGTTCGACGGCTTCGGGCTGGGCAACTGGCCGTGCCCCGAGCCCCTGCGCGACTGGTGCCTGCGCTTCACCGACGCGCTCCTGCGCACCGTGGGCCTGGACGTCCACGTGGGCCGCAAGGTGTTCAACGCCATGCGTCAGCTGGGCCTGACGAACGTGCGCGTCCACCTGCTTCCTCAGTACGTCATCGCCGGGACCGCCGACACGGCTGTCTATCTTGACTGGGAAACACGGTTTTCGGCGCTGGAACCAGCGGTGGCTCCCCTGCTCGGTGGTCTGGAAGACTACCGGGCCATGTGTCAGAAGTACCTGGAGTTACTGGCGGATCCCGATGCCTTGAAGTACTCGATCCTGCTGGTCACCGAGGGAACGCGTCCTTGAACGAACCCGCCGTGCAGAGCCAGGAGAGGCCCCATCCGGACAATGCGCCGGAGGTGAGCGTGCGCACCACGTCCACGCTGCTGCTCTATTTCGAGCGGCGCTACGGGGCCTCCAAGCTCGCCGAGGTCTTCCGCCGGCACACCTTCAGTCTGTCGCTGGACTACCTGCGCACGGCCACCAACTTCATCTCCCTGCCGTTCCTGGAGCGGCTGGCGGACGTGCTGGTGGCCGAGTCGGGCGACAGCCAGTTCATGCGCAAGGCGGGCCTGTCCATGGCCGGCCCCGAGGCGCTCGGCTTCGCGTACTACATGGTGCGCGCCTTCGGCTCGCTGGAGATCTGCTTCCGCAAGACGGTGGAGCTCAGCGCCAGCTACAACCGGGTGGGCAGCTTCGACATCGAGAAGCTCGAGCGCGGCCGCCTGGTGCTCTCCTACCGCAGCAGCGTGCCCGAGAAGAGCCGGCACATCTGCGAGCTGCGCATGGGCCAGTTCGCCTCCTTCCCCACCATCTGGGGCCTGCCGCCGGCCGACGTGAGCGAGAGCCAGTGCCAGGTGCAGGGCGCCGACTGCTGCCGCTACCACTTGCGGTGGATGGACCCCTTGCCCGTCTGGGGCCGCTACACGGGCCTGGTGCTGGGCGCGCTGAGCGGGGTGGGGGCCAGCATGCTGGGCCTGGGCCATCCCGCCTTCACCGTGACGTCCCTGTCGCTGGCCGGCGTGTCGCTGGGCAGTTGGATTGACCTGCGCCGGGAGATGGGCCGCAAGGACGAGGCCCTCAACGAGCAGGCCCACGGGATGATGGGCTCGCTCGAGGAGCTCCAGCAGCGCTACGACGAGATGTTCCGCATCAACGTCGCCCTGGAGGACCGGGTGGCCGCGCGCACGCGCGAGCTGACCGAGACCAACGTGCGGCTGGAGGCGGCGCTCGCCAAGCAGAAGGAGCTGGACCGGCTCAAGAGCGAGTTCTTCGACAACGTCAGCCACGAGCTGCGCACGCCGCTCACGCTCATCCTCCTCACGCTGGACTCGCTGCTGCAGCGGGGCCCGGAGGAGTTCGCCCCTCCGGTGCGCCAGCACCTGCAGACGATGAACCGCAGCGCCGCGCGCCTGCTGCGCCTCATCAACAACCTGTTGGATCTGACCAAGCTGGAGGCGGGCAAGACGAAGCTGCGCTACGAGCCGTTGGATTTGCAGGCCTTCCTCTCCTCGCTGCTGGTGCCCTTCGAGGTGCTGGCGGACCGCAAGGGCGTGGTGCTCGAGTTGGAGGGGGGCACGACGACGCCGGTGTACGTGGACGTGGCGCACCTGGAGAACGTCTTCCAGAACCTCATCTCCAACGCCCTCAAGTTCACCACGCAGGGCAAGGTGGCGGTGCGCCTGCGCGAGGACGAGCAGTGGGTGCACGTGGAGGTGATCGACACGGGCGTGGGCATCGCCGCGCAGGACCTGTCGGTCATCTTCGATCGCTTCGCCCAGGCGGACTCGAGCGGCACGCGGCGCTTTGGCGGCACGGGCATCGGCCTGGCGCTGGTGAAGGAGACGCTGGAGCTGCACAAGGGCGGCATCGAGGTGTCCAGCGAGCTGGGCAAGGGCTCCAACTTCCACGTGCGGCTGCCCAAGGGCACCGCGCACGTGCGCGAGGAGCTGCGCACGGGCAACGGGGAGCCGACGTTCCGGCCCACGCGCCGCTCGGCGGACGTGACGGCGCTGGTGGAGCCGGAGGGTCCTGGCGCCATCGACACGCCCGCGGTGGAGTCGTTGCCGCTGCCCGCGCCGGACGCCGCGGCGGGCCCGGACGCGCCGCGCGTGCTGATCGTCGAGGACGAGCCGGAGATCCGCGACTTCCTGCGCCAGGTGCTCAAGCCCTACTACCGGCTGCTGGAGGCCACCAACGGCGAGGAGGGCCTGAAGACGGCGCAGAAGGAGCGGCCGGATCTGATCGTCTCGGACGTGATGATGCCGGTGATGTCGGGCATCCAGATGCTCGCGGCGCTGCGCAGCTCGCCGGAGACGGTGGACATGCCCATCATCATGCTCACCGCGCGCCAGGAGGTGGACGCCAAGGTGGAGGGCCTGAACATGGGCGCCAACGACTACCTGGGCAAGCCCTTCTCGCCCAGGGAGATGCTGGCGCGCATCGAGGCGCAGCTGCGCCTGCGGGACGCGGCGGTGCGCGCGGCGGAGAACGAGCGGCTGGCGGCCACGGGCCTGCTCACCTCGGGCTTCGCCCACGAGGTGCGCAACCCCCTCAACGGCCTGATGAACGCGCTGCTGCCGCTGCGCGAGAGCCTCACCAGCGGCACGCCGGACACCGCCATGGCCGTGGCGATGTTGGACCTCATCGAGGAGTGCGGGCAGCGCATCCGCGGCCTGGCCGAGGGCCTGCTGTCCTTCGTGCGCACCAGCAGCAAGGCGGTGGCGGTGGACCTGGGCGCGTCGCTGGACGCCAGCGTGCAGGCGCTCTCGTGGCGGCTGCCGCCCGGCATGAAGGTGGAGCGCGACTACCAGCTGAGCGAGCCGGTGTGGGGTGACCCGGGCTCGCTCAACCAGGTGTGGGTGAACCTGCTGGACAACGCGGTGCGCGCCATCGGGCCGGACGGCGTCGTCAAGGTGGCCACGGCGCGCGATGGCGAGGACGCGGTGGTGTCCATCATCGACAACGGCGTGGGCATCAAGCCCGAGCACATGGAGCGGCTCTTCCAGCCCTTCTTCTCCACCCGGGACGCGGGCGAGGGGACGGGCCTCGGGCTGGCGCTCTGCCAGCGCATCGTCCTGCGCCAGGGCGGACGCATCCGCGTCTTCAGCGAGCTGGGCAAGGGCACGCGCGTGGAGGTGCGGCTGCCGCTGGAGGCCAATCCGGATCGGATCCTCCCGCCGCTGATGTCCGAGGGGAAGGCCGTCCAGCCGCACTGGCGCACGTAGGCTCGGCTGGCGGGCGTCACCGTTCTTACGGGTAGGGCGGGCTTCTGGTACAACCAGGAACCTTTTTTCTTTTTCTCCCCTACTCGCGAGGAAACCTTCGCATGGCACAGAGCACGGCCGCCGCGGCCCCGGCCCAGGGTCACCCCAAGGGCCTCTACCTGCTGTTCACCACCGAGATGTGGGAGCGCATGAGCTATTACGGCATGCGCGCCCTGCTGGTGCTCTACATGGTGGGCGCCACCGAGAAGGGCGGTTTTGGCTGGACCCAGGCCAAGGCGCTGCAGATCTACGGCCTGTACACGGGCCTGGTGTACGCCACGCCGGTGATTGGCGGGTTCCTCGCGGACCGCTACCTGGGACAGCGGCTGTCGGTGACGCTGGGCGGCATCCTGATGATGCTGGGCCAGTTCGTGCTGGCGATGCCTGGAAACGCCGAGCCGCTCTTCTACGCGGGCCTGGGCCTGCTGGTGGTGGGCAACGGCTTCTTCAAGCCGAACATCTCCACGATGGTGGGCGGGCTGTACGAGCCGGGAGATCCGCGCCGGGATGGAGCCTTCACCATCTTCTACATCGGCATCAACGTGGGCGCGTTCCTGGCGTCGGCGGTGTGCGGCACGCTGGGTGAGAAGTTCGGCTGGATGTACGGCTTCGGCTCGGCGGGCGTGGGCATGGGCCTGGGCGTGCTGGTGTTCCTGGCGTTCGCCAGGCGGCTGCTGGGCAACGTGGGCACGGCGCCGAAGCGGGTGGAGCGCAAGGCGGACGTGGCCGCGGCTCCGGCGGTGGCGCTCACCCGGCAGGAAGTGGATCGCGTCATCGTGATCCTCGTGCTGGCGCTCTTCGTCGTCTTCTTCTGGGCGGCGTTCGAGCAGGCGGGTGGTCTGATGAACCTCTACACGGACGCGAAGGTGGACCGGAACGTGTTCGGCTTCGAGGTGCCCACGACGTGGATGCAGGCGGTGAATCCGCTCTTCATCATGCTGCTGGGGCCGATCTTCGCGGAGATGTGGACGGGGCTGGGCCGCAAGAACAAGGACCCGTCGATTCCGGCGAAGATGGCGATGGGCCTGTTGCTGCTCTCGTTCGGCTTCGTGTTCATGCTGGGCGCGTCCAAGCAGAGCGAGGCGGCGGGCAAGGCGGCGCTGATGTGGGTGGTGGCGGCCTACTTCTTCCACACGGCGGGCGAGCTGTGCCTGTCGCCGGTGGGCCTGTCGATGGTGACGAAGCTGGCGCCGACGCGGTTCGCCTCGCTGCTGATGGGGGTATGGTTCATCGCGAACGCGGTGGCCAACTACCTGGCGGGTCTGATCGGTGGCTACGCGGAGAAGCTGGGCGAGTTCGACCTGTTCCTGGCGATCACGGCGGCCACGACGGTGGCGGGCGTGGTGCTGCTGGCCATCTCGCCGATCCTGAAGCGGATGATGCACGGGGCGGACGAGACGAAGCCGATGGCGGCGGAGCAGCCGGGGGCGGAGCCGAAGACGCAGATGGCGTAACTCCCTCTCCCTCTGGGAGAGGGCAGGGGTGAGGGTCTTCCCGCCCCAACAAGAAGGGCCCCGGTGAACGAACCCGGGGCCCTTCGCTTTTCAATTTCCCCTCGCGGACCTACTTGCTCAAGCTGGCGAGTGGAGGCTGGGCGCGGTCGGGCACGGGGCCGGAGGTATCGAGCTGGTAGTAATCGCGCACCTCGAACTTCCGGGCCATGAGGGCCATGCCGACGGCGGCGACGAGCGCGAGGCCACCATAGAAGAAGAACTGGCCGGAGCCGGTGAAGACGTTGAGGGCGGCGGCGATGGCCACGGCGACGTTGGCGAGCGAGGAGGTCAGCAGCCAGACGCTCTGCATGATGCCCTTCATCTCGCGGGGGGCCTGGGTGTAGGCGAACTCGAGGCCGGTGGTGGAGACGAGGATCTCCGACAGCGTGAGGACGATGTACGGCAGGAGCTGCCAGGCGATGTTGAGCGTGGTGCCCCGCTCGATGACCACCTGGTAGTAGCCGGCGATGGCGTAGGAGAGCGCGCCCACGGCGAGCCCCAGGGGCATGCGGCGCAGGGGGGTGAGCTCCCAGCCGGCGCGCTGGAGGGCGGGGTACACCACGCCCACGAGCAAGGGGATGAGGATCATCACCAGCGCGGGGTTGATGAACTGCATCTGGCTGGGCTGGAAGGTGACGGGGCCGATCTGCGGATCCATGGCGCGCGCCTGGATGACCCAGGTGGAGGCCTTCTGATCGAAGAGCATCCAGAAGAACGGGATGGTGGGCAGCAGCAGGGCGCTGATGCGGAAGACGGCCTTGGCGCCCTCGACGGCCTCGGCGGGGTGCTCCCGGGTGGCGCCGTCGAGCCAGTGCGAGCCCTGCCCGCGGTGGCGCAGCGCGGAGCCGACCACCTTGAGGAAGGAGTGGGGGTTGGGGCCGGTGGGGGGCACCCTCACGTAGTGATGGCGGCCCATCCAGAAGATGACGGTGGCGATGAACATCAGGATGCCGGGGATGCCGAACGCCACCGCGGGGCCGAAGTGCTTGAGGGTGAGGGGGATGGTCAGCGAGGCGAAGAAGGACCCGAAGTTGATGGTCCAGTAGAAGATGGCGAAGACCTTCTTCACCAGGTGCTTGTTGGACTCGTTGAACTGGTCCCCCACCATGGCGCTCACGCACGGCTTGATGCCGCCGCTGCCCAGGGAGATGAGGACGAGGCCGGCGTAGAATCCGGTGGCGTTGTTCTCGAAGATGGCCAGACAGGCGTGGCCCAGGCAGTACACGAGGCTCAGCGAGAGGATGACCTTGTACTTGCCCAGCCAGCGGTCCGCGAGGTAGCCGCCGAACAGCGGGAAGAAGTACACGCCCGCCATGAAGAGGTGCATCAGGCTCTTGGCCTGGGCGGAGCGGGCGCCCTCGTCGGGCACGGCGTTGCGCAGCAGGTAGTCGATGAGGAACACCGTGAGGATGTTCCGCATCCCGTAGAAGCTGAAGCGCTCGCAGGCCTCGTTCCCGATGATGAAGGGAATCTGGGGCGGGAAACGGGCGCTGGGCGTCGCGGTGGGGGCGGCGGTGGACGGGCTGGCCATGGACGGGAGGGTTACTCCAGCGGTGGCTCCGAGCACAACCCGCGGTGCGCGTGAGCCCTCCCGAAATGGCTCAGGGCATCACGGCCACGCCGACGTAGGGCCCCGTGAAGAAGTCACGGTTGGGGATGCCGTTGGGGTCCAGGCGGCCCTGGTCGTCCAGATAGGTGGCGCGGTAGCCCCCCCGCAGCCGCACCGGGCCGAGCTCCAGCGCCAGTCCGGCCTCCCCGCTCAGCTGGGTGAAGGGCAGGGGCGTCCACTGGGCGCTCGCCTCGAGCTCGAGCGGACCCGCCACGCGCATCAGCGTGCTCGCGCCCAACCCCGGTCCCACGAAGGTGGCGCTCGGCGCGAAGGCCAGGTCCACGCCGGCCAGCAGGCGCACGCGCAGGTCCTCGCGCGCCACCAGCACCACGCCCGGCTTGAGGGACACCAGCGTGAGGGTGTCCCGTCCCGGCGAGCCATCATCCGTGGCCAGGTTGAAGAGGGTCATCCGGGCGCCGACGGCGAGCTGCTCGCCATCCGCCTGCAGCCCCAGCCCCATCGCGTAGCCCTCCGAGACGAAGCCCGCATCCGCCGTGAGGTCCACCCGGGAGGGCATCGAGGGCTCGCTGGGAGCCGCCGAGGCGCTCGGAGGAGGCATCATCCGGCGCCGCCACGCCAGGTCGTAATACCGGCCGTAGAGGAACGGGCGTCCCGGTCCCATGTACGGCCAGGCCCAGGCGGGGTCGTAGTAGTAGCGGGTCCAGGGGTCTCCGTAGAACCCGTAGTACCCGGGCCCGGAGTACGGGTTGGAACGGGGCCTGCCCACGCCCACGCCGCTGGCCGGATGCGGGGGCCTCGGGGACGAGGGCGACGAGGGCGCTGACGGCGAGGAGCGCGGGCGCTTGCCGAAGCGCGCCTCGGCACTTCCGGAGCCGAGTCCCATCAGGAGCGCGGCCAGGACAGCGAAGCCTTGTTTCCACATGGTCCTACTCCCGTGCAACCGGCGGTGAAGGGGGGCCGGTTGTCCTTGCGCGCGGCGCAACACGCGCCGGGACAGGATACTCCCGGCGCGTCCCGCATGCAGGGGGGGAGCCTCCGGGCCCGAGCTCGAGCAACTGGTCCGACAATCGGACCAGTTGGTGAGTCGCGCGGCCGGGAGGTCCCTCCGAAACGCCTAGCGCAGCAGCGCGAGCGCGATGGGCGGCACCACCAGCACGGCGACGAACAGCCCGCCCCACACCAGCGCCTGCTGGTTGCGTGCGCCATCCAGCGCGTCCATCACCCGCTCGTCGAGCTTCTCCTCGGCGAGGTCCTGGAGCCGCTCGAGCGTCAGCTCCACGGTGTTCCGGTCGCGGCTCTCCTCGCCGATGATGTCGATGAGCTTCGTCTCGATGTGGAGGCACACCTTCAGCTTGAGGCGCCGGAAGATGGAGCGGGAGAAGCCCTTGAGGCCCGACTCGTCATCATCGCTCGTGGCGTACGCGGTGATGGCGCGGCTCAGCACGTCCCGCAGCTTCTGGATGGGCAGGGGCTTGCGGAGGAGCTCCGGCGTGTTCACGCCCTCCACGAGGCCGGCCGCCCGCTCGAAGACGCGCTCGACGATGCGCTGGCAGAGCTTGTGCTGCTGCACGAGGTTCATCGCCACGCGGCCGATGCCGCGCCACAGCCCCGCGGTCCCCAGCCCGATGGCCCCCGCCGCCATGTAGACGAGCAGCAGGCCATAGACGAGCACCCCCCAGTTCTCCGACGGGTGGTGGAGCAGGCCGGTGCCCTTCTCGACGAAGAAGGCCACGATTCCGAGCATGAAGCCGGCGGCGCCGAGCCCCAGCGCCCGGGAGCCGACGGTGGCCGCGGCGGAGGCGATGGCGCCGGTGATGGGGCCCATCTCCCTCAACGAGCGGCGCGGCGCGGCAGCGGCGGCCCTGCGGCGCGTGTCCGAGTACTCGACCTGCTCGTTCTGGATGGGTGCGTTGCTCACCGTGTCTCCCCCTGGGATGCCGACGTCGAAAGAGGCCGCCACGATAGGTCGGTGTGTGCCGGGTGCTCAACGCCCCCAGTCTGTGGGCGGCTGTAGGCAGGGGTTCCCTCGCTGTCACGCATCATTCGCCGTAGACTCCCTTACAGAGAGGTGATCGCCATGATGTCCGGACTGAAGACGGGTCTGGTGCTCGGAGGTGGTGCCGCGCGAGGGGCCTACGAGGCCGGAGTCCTCTCGTATCTCCGCGAGGAGCTGGAGCCCGAGCTTGGTCGGCCGCTGAGGCTCGACATCCTCGCGGGCACGTCGGTGGGGGCCATCCACGCCTGCTACCTCGCCGCGACGAGCGACCAGCCAGCCTCGCAGGGCCGGGGCTTGCGGGCGCACTGGACGGGCATGAAGGTGGAGGAGGTGCTCCGGGTCGGCGTGGGAGACGTCTTCCGGGTGCTGCGCGAGGCGCTCGGCAAACCGGCGCCCCATCCGCGCGATCTCCAGTACGGCGGGCTGGTGGATCCCCGCGGGCTGCGGGCCATCGTGAGCCGCGGCATTCCCTGGCTGGGGATCGCCCGCAACATGCGCAGGGGCCATATCGACGCGCTCGCGGTGAGCGCCACGCACGTGGGCAGTGGACGGGCCTCGGTGTTCGTCCAGCGGCGCGACGGTGTCATTCCCGCATGGGGCAATGATCCCTCGTACCAGGCCGAGGCCACGCGCATCACCCCGCACCACGCCCTGGCCTCGGCGGCCATCCCGGTCGTCTTCCCGGCGGTGCGCCTGCGCGGCGGGCTGCACGTGGATGGAGGGCTGCGGCTCAACGTCCCGCTCAGCCCGGCGCTGCGGCTGGGCGCGCAGCGGGTGATCGTCGTGTCGCTGCGGCACGAGGCCCTGCGCGCCCGGAAGGCCCCGGGCCCGCAGGAGAGCACCGAGCAGGAGCGCGAGCAGGCGCTGGCGACCGCGCCGTTCCTCGCGGGCAAGATGCTCAACACGCTGATGATGGACCGCACGGACCAGGACCTCGGCCGGCTGCGGCGGCTCAACGCCATCCTCGAGGCGGGGACGGTGGCCTACGGGCCGGACTTCGCCCGGACGCTCAGCGGCGTGCTGGGACACCACCGCAGCCAGCCCCTGCGCTACGTGCGCGAGCTGCTGGTGCGGCCCTCGAAGGACATCGGCGCGCTGGCCGCCGAGTACGTCCGCACGCCCGAGTTCCGCCGCCGCAGCAGTGGCCTGGCGCACAAGGCGATCCTCCGGCTGGTGGACCGTGACGCCGCGCACGAGGCGGACCTGGCCTCGTACCTGCTCTTCGACGGCGGCTTCGCGGACATCCTCATCGACCTGGGCCGGCAGGACGCCCGGGCCCTGCGCGACGAGTGGCTGCGCTTCTGGTCGGACGAGCCGCAGACCGTGTCGGAGCGGGCCACGCACCCTCCCGCGGCGAGCGCCGCCTGAGCCGGTGGCGCCCCGCGGCCCTCCCTACTGCTTGTACTCGTACTCGCCGCCCGGGTAGACGAAGGAGTCGCGCGGCGCGTACCAGCACCAGCCCTCCACCTTCTGCAGGGGGCTCGAGGGCCGCAGCGCGTAGACGGGGTGGTCCTTGGCGAGGAACTCGAGCGACACCAGCTCGAAGGGCGAGGCCAGCTCCCCCACGTAGGGGTAGTTGCCGGCCACGAGCTTGCCATTCACCTGCGTCACGTAGGTGAGGTGCCCGCGCGCCACCGAGGCGATCTTCGAGCCCACCCGGGCCACCGTGCGGATGATGGGGGTGCCCTCGACGCGCGTGGTGGCCACCAGCTCGCCACCGTGGAGCTCCAGCGTCGTGGTGCCGGGGGAGGCGGGGACGCCGCGCTCGCGCACGTAGCCGCGCACGCGCTCCGAGGAGTTGAAGTAGTGGGTGAAGAAGCGCGACGGCGTCACTCCATCCGGCGCGGTGCGGCCCGCCAGGTCCAGCCCCAGGTACGTGAGCGAGTAGGCGCCGAAGCTCGAGGTCTGATCCTCGGAGTCGACGACGTACTGGTTCATGTAGATGGCGCGGTTGGCGGCGGGCTGGAGTCCCTTGGGCAGCAGCGCGGCGGCGGCGTGCGGATCCGCGGGAATCCAGCTCGAGTACAGCATGCGGCTGTTGATGACGAGCTGCGGTGCGGCGAGAGATGACTCGGACACGTGTACTCCCCCCTGCGAGTGTGGTGGGCCTGGATGCCAGCGCAGGAGGGAGGGGGGCGCAAGTTAAAGAGCGCCCGGTGTGTCCGGTCAGGCCGCGGGAGCGGCCGTCTCGGGAGGCTTGCGGCCCACGCGATTCTTCCGGGACTTCGTCAGCACGTGCTTGAGGTAGCGCCCGGTGTGGCTCTCCTTCACCTCCGCCACCTGCTCGGGCGTGCCCGTGGCCAGCAGCTGGCCGCCGCCCGCGCCGCCCTCGGGCCCCATGTCGATGAGCCAGTCCGCGCTCTTGATGACGTCCAGGTTGTGCTCGATGACGAGCACCGTGTTGCCCGCCTCCACCAGCCGGTTGAGCACGTGCAACAGCTTGCGGATGTCCTCGAAGTGCAGGCCCGTGGTGGGCTCGTCGAGGATGTACAGGGTGCGGCCCGTGGCCACGCGCGCCAGCTCGCGCGCCAGCTTGATGCGCTGGGCCTCGCCACCCGACAGCGTGGGCGAGCTCTGCCCCAGCCGGATGTAGCCCAGGCCCACGTCCTCCAGCGTCTGCAGCACGCGCATGATGTCCTTGTGCGCGCCGAAGTGCTGCATCGCCTCGCGCACGCTCATCTCGAGCACCTCGGCGATGTTCTTCCCCTTGTACCGCACCCGCAGCGTGGCCTCGTTGAAGCGCTTGCCGTTGCACACCTCGCACGGCACGTACACGTCCGCCAGGAAGTGCATCTCCACCAGCTTCACGCCATCGCCCTCGCACGCCTCGCAGCGTCCGCCCTTGATGTTGAAGGAGAACCGTCCCGGCGTGTACCCGAAGGCTCGCGCCTCCGGCGTCATCGCGAACACGTCGCGGATGGAGTCGAAGAGCTTCGTGTACGTGGCCGGGTTGCTGCGCGGCGTCCGTCCGATGGGCCGCTGGTCGATGTCGATGACCTTGTCCAGGTGCTCCAGCCCCGTGATCGCCTTGTGCTTGCCGGGCACCTCGCGGCTCTCGTACAGCGCGCGCGCCGCGGCGGGGTAGAGGATCTCATTGATGAGCGTGGACTTGCCCGCGCCCGACACGCCCGTCACCGCCACGAACATCCCGAGCGGAATCTCCACCGTGACGTCCTTGAGGTTGTTCTCCTTCGCCCCCTGGATGACCACCTTCGCCTTGCCGGGCACCCGGCGCTGCTCGGGGATGGCGATCTCCTTGCGGCCGGACAGGTACGCGCCCGTGGAGCTCTTCTCGTTGGCCATCACCTGCGCCGGCGTGCCCTCGGCCACCACCTGGCCGCCCAGCTCGCCCGCGCCCGGCCCGAAGTCCACCAGCCAGTCCGCCTCCTCCATCGTCTCCTCGTCGTGCTCCACCACCACGACGGAGTTGCCCAGGTCGCGCAGCCGCTTGAGCGTGGCCAGCAGCTTGCCGTTGTCCCGCTGGTGCAGGCCGATGGACGGCTCGTCGAGGATGTAGATGACGCCCGTGAGCTCGCTGCCCATCTGCGACGCCAGGCGGATGCGCTGGCTCTCGCCGCCGGACAGCGTGGACGCCGTGCGGTCCAACGTCAGGTACGCCAGCCCCACGTCCTCCAGGAAGCCCAGGCGGCTGCGGATCTCCTTGAGCAGCTCGGTGGCGATCTTCCGCTCCGTCTCGGTGAGCTGCATGTCCCGGAGCCAGCGCAGCGCGTCGCCGATCGTCTGCCGGCTCAGCTCCACGATGGAGCGCCCGTGCACCTTCACCGCCCGGCTCTCCGGCTTCAGGCGCGCGCCATCGCACGTGGGGCACGGCTTGTCGCTGAAGAACTTCTGGTAGTAGGTGCGCATCGCCTCGGACGTCGTCGTCTTGAAGCCGCGCATCAGCCTGTTGACCAGGCCCTCCCACTCCATCTCGTAGCGGCCGCCATCGCCCCACTTCACGGTGAAGCGCTTGCCCTCGGCGCCGTACATCAAGATCTTCTTCGCCTTCGCCGGCAGCTTGCCGTACGGCGTGTCCAGGTCGATGTCGAAGTTCCCGGCCAGGCTCTCCACGAAGTCCGCCGTCCAGCCCTCGCCCTTGTTCATGCCGCTGGCCCACGGCTCCACCGCGCCGTCGCGCAGGCTGCGCGAGGGGTCCGGAACAATCCGCTCCGGATCCATCTCCGCCTTGGTGCCCAGGCCGTTGCAGTCCGGGCACATGCCCAGCGGGTTGTTGAAGGAGAACGAGGAGGGGCTCAGCTCGCCGAAGGACAGGCCGCACGCGTGGCAGGCGTTGAGCTCGCTCATGATGCGATCGCTCGCCGGATTGCCCGTCTCATCCGTGAGGATGAGCATGCCCTTGCCCTCGCGCAGCGCCGTCTCCACCGCGTCGGTGAGCCGCGTGCGCACCTCCGGCTTGAGCACCAGCCGGTCGATGATGAGCGCGATGTCGTGCTTGGACTTCTTGTCCAGCTCGATGCGCTCCTCCAGGCCCTTCACCTTGCCGTCCACGCGCGCGCGGGAGAAGCCGCGCTTCTGCGCCTCGGTGAGGATGTCCTTGTGCTCGCCCTTGCGATTGGTGACCACCGGCGCCAGCACCATCACCTTGGTGCCCGCGGGGGACTCCATCAGCGTGTCGACGATCTGCTGGGCGCTCTGCTTGCCCACGCGATTGCCGCACTGGGGGCAGTGCTGCACGCCCACGGAGGCGAAGAGCACGCGCAGGTAGTCATGCACCTCGGTGACGGTGCCCACCGTGGAGCGCGGGTTGTTGCTGGCCGCCTTCTGCTCGATGGAGATGGTGGGCGACAGGCCGCGGATGGTGTCGTACTTGGGCTTCTCCATCTGCCCGAGGAACTGCCGCGCGTACGCGGAGAGGCTCTCCACGTAGCGGCGCTGGCCCTCGGCGTAGAGCGTGTCGAACGCCAGCGAGCTCTTCCCCGAGCCGGAGACGCCGGTGAACACCACCAGCTTCTTCTTCGGAATCTCCAGGGAGATGTTCTTGAGGTTGTGCTCCTTGGCTCCGCGGATGGAGATGACGTCGGGCTCGGACATGGGGGCGCGATCTACCACTGAAAGGGCGCGCAGGTAGGGGATTCTGGCGCGCGGGGTTGCCGGGGGGTTGAATGGTCCTGAACGCCTGGATTTTCAACGCGAATCCCCCCCTCCGCCCGGGCGGGGAGCGGGCGGGCGAGCGGGCTGGGGACGCGGGCGTTTCCGCGTTAGGGTGCCGCACCCATGCCCTCCATCCCCGAGCGTCTGCGCGGCTCGCCGCTGCTCGTCATCTCCAGCCTCATGTTCGCCGTGATGGCCTTCTGCGCGCGCACGGTGGCGGGCCGGCTCTCGGTGGGGCAGGTGGTGTGCGCCCGCTTCGCCATCGGCCTCGTCTTCCTCGCCTTCTACTTCCCGCTCACCGGCACCCGTCCACGCATGGGACGGCCCGTGCTGTGGGCCCTGCGCGGCCTCTTCGGCGGCGGCTCCGTCTACTGCTACTTCGTGGCCATCGACCGGCTCGCGGTGGGGCCCGCCACGCTGCTCAACGCCTGCTGGCCCATCTGCGCCGCCATCCTCGGCATCTTCATCCTCGGCGAGCGCGTGAATGGCTACCTGGCCACCGGACTGCTGGCCACCACCTGTGGCGCGGGGCTCGTCATCTGGAGCACCGTGGAGGGAGGCCTGTCGCTCACCTCGGGCGTGGGCGCGTGGGCCGGGGTGGCCTCCGCGCTCCTCAGTGGCGCGGCCGTCATCGCCCTGCGCGCCCTGCGCGGGGACACCGACGCCGCCTCCATCTTCCTCTCCTTCTGTCTCTTCGGGCTGCTCTTCGGCCTGCCCTTCGCCCTGCAGGACTGGCGGCCCGTGACATCGGACATGGTGCTGCCGCTGCTCGGCGTGGGCCTGTCCTCCGTGGTGGCGCAGATGATCTTCACCTACGCCATGGGCTACGTGACGGCCGCGGCCGGAGGCATCACCACGCAGCTCACCCCGGCCTTCTCCTGGCTGCTCGGCGCGCTGCTGCTGGGCGAGCCCCTCCGCCCGCTCGCCATGGTGGGCTCCCTGGTGTGCATGGGGGGGGTGCTGTGGGGGACGGGGCTGGTCCCTCGCCTGCTCCTGCCGGAGGCGCGGCCCGCGCCCTGAGCGGGGAGTCCGGGGGAGTGCGCGTTTCCCTTTCTCGCCCCCGCGCCTTCCGGTTTTTTCCCGTCACCTGGCGAGCACTCTGGAAATCTTTTCAGCGAGGCCGGGCCCCAGGGGCAGGGGGATGCCCACTGGAGTCCAATAGTTTTCCCCGTAGTCCCTCGACTTGTCACAGCGTTGGGTAACGAAGGGGTGTCGCGGTGCGGCGGGCCCCGGGGTTGCAAGAGCCCTCACCCAAGGTGTGGCTGGTGATCGCGCGGGCGGTGCAGGCGCTCGCCGGTCCGGGGAGGTTGCGATGTTGGGAATGCGCTGGGTGTGCGTGGCCGCGTGCCTGATGGCCCTCGCGGGGGCGGGCTGCGATCGGCCGTCGTCGCATCGGGCTCCGTCGGGGTTGGGGGCGTCACCGGAGAAGCTGGAGTTCGGGCTCTCGGCGGTGGGCGTGACCAAGACGATGAAGGTCCGGCTGTCCAACCGGGGCCGCGCGCCCTTCAGGGTGCACGGCGCCCGGGCCACCCTGCCCAACGTGGAGGTGGCGCCCTTCGACGCCTTCGAGCTGAAGGCCGGCGGAGAGCGCGAGGTGGAGGTGCGCTTCACGGCGGACGTGGAAGGCGCGGTGGCCGGCATGCTGGAGGTGCTCACCGACGCCGACAACGTGGGCCGGGAGGGCGTGGCGAAGCTCGGCCTGGACGGGCAGGGCGTGAAGGCGCTCGTGGAGGTGCCGGCGCGCGCGCTGGACTTCGGCAACGTGGAGCTGGGCCAGGTGGAGATGCGCGAGCTGGTGGTGCGCAACCCCACGCGGGTGGAGAGCCCGGTGCGCGTGTCCTTCGACGGCGCGGACGCGGATCAGTTCGGCTCGAGCGAGGCGGGCAGGTCCTTCCTGCTGCGGCCGGGAGAGGAGCGCCGGGTGCCGCTGTCCTTCAGCCCGCAGCGGCTGGGCGCGGCCGCGGCGCAGGTGCACGTGGGCGTGGAGTGCCCCATGTGCGAGCCCGTCGTGGTGAACCTGTCGGGCACGGGCATCGCCACGCTGCTGGAGGTGACGCCGCTGCGCGTGGACTTCGGCCGCGTGCCGGTGGGGGCCACCGCCGAGGAGCGCGTCATCGTGCGCAACCTGGGCACCGAGGCCATGGCGTACGGCGGGGTGAAGCTGCTGGACAACACGGGCAATGCCTTCCGCGTGGTGAGCGCGCCCCCGGTGGCCGCCGGGGTGCTGGCCGCGGGCGCGGTGGCGGAGATTCGCGTGGCCTTCACGCCCACGGCCCCCGGCCCGGTGCGCGAGGCGCGGCTGGAGCTGGACGTGAAGCCCCTGGGCACCTCGAAGCCGGGGCCCAAGGTGTCGCTGCGGGGCGAGGTGGGCAACTCGTGCGTGGCGCTGCAGCCGGATCCGCTCGACTTCGGCGTGGTGGCCGAGGGCATGAGCGCCACCCGGGACGTGCAGGTCATCAACCGCTGCCGCACGGACGTGCTGCTGAGCGACGTGGCGCTCACCACGAAGAAGGGCGGCTACTTCCTGCTGGCGACGGCGCCCTCCAGCCTGCCCATTGCCGCGGGCCAGTCCGCCGCCGTGCCCATCACCTTCATGCCGCGCGCCGGCCTGGGGGAGGGCGCGGCGGAGCTCTCCGTGAAGATCAGCAACGGCGCCAGCATCTCCACCGAGGTGGTGGAGGTGAAGGGCACGGGCAAGGTGTTCGCGCCCTGCGAGTACGTGCTGGAGCCGGAGGTGGTGGAGTTCGGCAGCGTGCCGGTGGGCTCCGAGGTGACGCTCGGCGCGACGGTGCGCAACACCGGCACGTCCGAGTGCTTCCTCAAGGGGATGCAGGTGGCGGGCGGCTCGGATGACGCCTTCCGGGCGGAGCGGCTGGGCAACCAGGTGCTGATGCCGGGGCAGCGCGCGCGGCTGCTGGTGCGCTTCAAGCCGGGCTCGGAAGGGGAGTTCTCCGGCATGGCGGAGGGCTGGGTGAACCACGCCAGCGCCGGCCATCTGCTGGTGCCGCTGCACGGCCAGGGCGTGCAGGGGTGCTTCTCGGTGCAGCCCACCAGCCTGGATTTCGGCATCACGCGGCTCACCTGCGGCCCGCGCGAGCGCGAGCTCATCGTCTACAACGACTGCCCGGGGCCCACCACCGTCAGGGCCCTGCGCACCGAGGGTGATGCCTCGGACTTCAAGGTGTCCCACGGCCTCGCGTTCCCGGCGGTGCTCGCCCCCAAGAGCCGGGTGGCCATGAAGGTGACGTACGAGCCGTCGAGCGACGGGGATGACGCCGCCGCGCTGCGGTTCGACCTGGCCACGGGCGCGCCCTACACGGTGGGCCTGATGGGCAAGGGCGTGC
Organism: Archangium sp.; assembly: GCF_057119385.1. Classification (NCBI taxonomy): domain Bacteria; kingdom Pseudomonadati; phylum Myxococcota; class Myxococcia; order Myxococcales; family Archangiaceae; genus Archangium; species Archangium sp. The sequence goes on from NZ_DBNGVP010000057.1 coordinate 53,758, forward strand.
TGAAGAACGAGCAGACGGACGAGTTCGTCCAGGAGGCGCAGGCCAAGGTGGACGTGCTCTTCGTGGTGGACAACTCGGGCTCGATGATGGACGAGCAGCAGAGCCTGGGCGCCAACTTCTCGGCCTTCCTGTCCCACGCGGGCGAGGCGGGCGTGGACTACCACATCGCCGTCACCACCACGGGCCTGGAGCGCTCCTCGGGCGGCTGGGCGGTGTGCCCCGGTGGCGCCGAGGGCGGTGAGAATGGCCGCTTCTTCCCCGTGGACAACTCCTCGCCCCGCATCATCACGCCCTCCACGCCCGGGGCCGAGGCCGTCTTCGCCCGCAACACCAACGTGGGCGTGTGCCACTGGAACGAGCAGGGCCTGGAGGCCATGTACCGCGCCCTGTCGGATCCGCTCGTCTTCGACATGGATGACCCGCGCACGCCGCAGACGCTGGACGGCAACGCCGGCTTCCTGCGCGAGGACGCCAAGCTGGCCATCATCGCCGTCACCGACGAGGAGGACTTCTCCCCGCAGCCGGTGTCCGCCTACGAGACGTTCCTGCTGGGCCTCAAGGGGGGGGATCGCTCCAAGGTCCTCTTCTCCGCCATCGCCGGGCCTGGGGACCTGACCACCTGCCCGCGGGCCAGCAGCACCGGCAGCCGCTACATCCAGCTGGCCCAGGCCACCGGCGGCGTGGTGGAGAGCATCTGCACGCCCAACTGGGCCGAGTCGCTGGAGCGCATCTCGGAGAACGCCTTCGGTCCCAACCGCTCCTTCCCGCTCAGCGAGACGCCCGCGGACACCTCGCGCATCGTGGTGCGCGTGGACGGTGGGGTGGTGACGGGCGGGTGGACGTACGACGCGGCCAGCAACACCGTCATCTTCGACGTGGACAAGGCACCGCAGCCCGGGGCCAGCGTGCAGATCACCTACCCGGTGGGCTGCTAGCACCGGGAGTGCGAGAGGCTCGCGCGGGGGGCGCTCTTCGCGGGGCGCCCCTTTTCCTTTTTGACACACTGCGCGGTAATCCCACTCGACAGCACGAGGGGGGCGGGGCAGGGTGATGGGTACGATGGCTCCAGAATCCCTCCTGGTCGCCGCAGTGGGAGACATCCACGGCCGCTTCCGCCGCGTGGACTCGTGGCTCGACGCGCTGGCGGAGGCGCGGGGCCGTCCGGTGGGCCTGGTGCTGGCCGTGGGCGACGTGGAGGCCTTCCGGCAGGCGGATGATCACCGCCGCAAGGCGGCCAAGCGCGCCATGCCCGCCGAGTTCGCCGAGTACGCGGACGGCATCCGGGAGATGTCGCGGCCGCTGTACTTCATTGGCGGCAACAACGAGGACTTCGAGGCGCTGCACGACGGGCCGGAGGGCTTCCAGCTCGCGCCCAACGTGCACTACCTGGGGCGGGCGGGCCTGAAGGAACTGCACGGGCTGCGGGTGGGCTACCTGTCGGGCATCCACGCGCCGCGCTTCTACGGGCAGCCGTTGAAGCGGCCGCGCTCGCTGGATACGGCGAAGCAGGCCGGGTACTTCCGCGCGCCCGAGGTGGAGAAGGTGGCGGCGCTGAAGGACATGGATCTGCTGCTGGTGCACGAGTGGCCGAGAGGGTTGCCGCAGCGGGCGCAGGAGCGCGAGGTGCCGCCGCCGGGCCGGACGCTGCCCTCGTACTGGATTGGCAATCCCATCACCCGGCGGCTGGTGGAGACGGTGCACCCGAAGTGGGTGCTGTGCGGGCACTCGCACCGGGCCTTCGCGGTGTCGCTCGGGGGCAACGCGGCCAGGCCGCTGACGCGCGTGGCGTGCCTGGACCAGGCGGCGCGGCCCGAGGAGTCGGTGTTCTGGATGGAGTTCCAGGGCCGCGAGGTGGCGTGCGCCGGGTGGGGTGTGTCGGGCCAGGTGTCGTGGCGGGCCGGGCAGCCGTGGGGCCTGGGCGTGCTGCCGGCGCCCGTGGAGCCCGAGCCCCTGGGCACGGGCTGCTGACACGCGCCGGTGAAGCGTCAGTGTCCCCCGCCATGGAGCAGGCCCACGAAGACGACGCCGTCCAGGAGCACCACGCCCAGCGCGAGCCACATCCGGCGGATGGGCGTCCGGGTGACGAAGGTCAGCACGAGTCCGCAGCAGAGCAGCAGCGCTTCGAGCAGGAGGAGTCCTGAATAGTGGAGGCTCGAGCGGTAGCGGAGGCCGCCCACCTCCGTGCCGAAGCGGTACTCCTCGGGATGCAGCAGGTAGGAGGCCAGCGTCGCCACGCAGAGGGCGAGCAGCAGGAAGATGAGCAGCTGGAGCAGCCCGTTGAGCCAACGAAGCCAGCGCGAGGCCGGTGGGCTACTCATATTTCACGGTCAGGTCCATGTCCTTGCCATAGGCCCGGAACATCTTGACGAAGTTGGGCATCTGGCCCACCAGGTCGATGCACCCGGCGGAGCCCGCGCTGTCGCCTCCATGAATGGAGAACCCGCTGCGCCCGTAGGTCTTCGTCCCGGACTTGGGTTTCAGCCAGATGCGGTGCTTGCCCCAGGAGCTCTCTCCACCCGGCCAGCCGCCGCGCCCCAACTCGTTGATCAGCTTGTCGAGCAGGCTGCGCTCCGGCATCTGCTGGTACTGCCCCTGGGCGACGAGCCACTCGCCTTCGGGAATGGGTCCCTTGTCCGCCTTGTCCTGGTGCTCCCTGGTCTGGTAGCCGCTCCTTCCCGAGACCGCCGGCCAACTGGTGGCGCAGATCTTGTCGGGGAAGGCCTGCCTCCAGCGCAGCATGTGGCCGTTGAAGTGGAGCGTGGCGGGCTCCACGGAGGCCTGGGGCGCCATGATGCGGGCGAGTTGTTGGATGACCTGCTCGTCGCTCATCAAGGAGACCTGGACGGTAGGCGCCGCCCTGGCGAGCCACTGCCTCGCCTGCTGCATGGCCATGGGGGTGCTGCGAAAGAAGTGCATGTGTTGCCCTGTCCAGGACATGCCGTGCTCCTCCAGGCTCCGTACTCCGCGATGGGGCTAACTCAGTGTCATCCGCCGGGCACGTCAAGTGCTGAATGGTGCACCGGGGTTCTGCCTCCCCTGACCCCTGGCGGCCTCAGAACTGCCCGGAGAACATCACACCGCCGAGGCCACCGGACACGTTCATCGACATGCTCGTGGCTCGGGACGCCGGCGCCTCCTCGCGGCCGTGGAGCAGCAGGGGCATGCCCACACCGAAGATCGTGCCCGCCGCCGCGCCCACCAGCACGTCCGTGAGGTAGTGCCGGTCCGCGCCCATGCGCAGCAACCCGATGGACGCCGCCGCCGGCAGGCCCACCGCCCAGATGAGCCAGCGGTTCTTGTAGCCGCGCAGCTCGGACACCGTGCCCGCCGCCGTGACGAGCGCGAAGGCCATGTTGGTGTGCCCGCTGTAGAAGGACAGGTTGTTGTCGGTGGGGTGCCTGGTGCTGCCCTTCTGGTCCTCGGGCAGCACGTGGACGAAGGGGCGCTCGCGGCCCACCGAGAACTTCACCACCTGGTTCACCAGCGCGGCCACCGCCACCGACTCGATGATGATGGTGGCGTCCTGCGCGTAGTACCTCAGCGGCGCGCCGCTCCCCGAGGACAGCAGGTACTGCGCCCCGAGCACGCCCACCGGGAGCACGCCGAAGCCTCCGATGTTGCTCCACAGGTCCCAGCGCTCGCGGCCCTCGAACGTGTCCGCGGCCACGCTCCGGCCCCACCGGTCGAATCCGTTGAGGGTGTCCGTTCCATCCACCGAGCGGTCGCACCAGCGGCAGGTCTTCGGAGCGAGGTCCTTCTTGAAGAGGGCCTCACTGCCGATCCACAGCACCCCGGCGGCGGCGGTGATGGCTCCATCACGCGTCCAGTCGAAGTCGAGCGCCTGGACCGTGGGGGCGTCCGCGGCCTGCCGGGCCGCCGAGGGGAGGGCCTCGGAGGGGAGGGGGGAGGAGGCGGCCAGGGAGGCGAGCGCTAGAAAACAAAGAGCGGTTGGCATATCGGCGAGCATAAATACGCCCTCCGCCCCGTTCTACACTCCGCCGCCCCGTATGACCGATTCTCGCCGTACCCTCCAGGTCTTCCCCGACAATGGTCGCCGTCTGGCCGCCCTGCGCGCGGCCCGCGGCCATGCGGGAGTCGTGCGGGGGGACGCCTTCCTGACCTGGGAAGGCTTCCTCGATGCACTCGGAGGCGCGCGGGAACTGGGCCGCCGTCCGTGCTCGCCCGTCGTGGCGCGCACCGTGGTGGCCTCGCTGGCCCAGGGCCTGAGCGACACCCCCTTCGGCGACTACGTGCACGAGCCCGCCTTCGCCCGCGCCGCGCTGGAGGTGCTGCTGGACCTGAAGGCCGGCCGGCTCTCCCCGCGCGAGCTGCAGGACGCGCTGGAGGTGCTCCCTCCCGAGCGGCGCAACCGGGCCCGGACGCTCGCGTTGCTGCACCACGGCTACGAGCAGAAGATGGCCGAGCTGGCCCTGGCGGACCGCGAGGACGTGGTGCGCGGGGCGCGCGAGGCCCTGGAGCGCCAGGCCTGGCCCGCGGCCTGGGACGACGTGGGCCACATCGTGCTGCACGGCATCTACGACGTGCGGCCCTCGGGGCTGGAGCTGCTGATGGCCCTGGCGGCCGTCTGTGACGCGCGCCGGGTGACGATGCGCGTGGAGACGCCGGTGGGTGGCTCGCCGGTGGCGGACGCGGCGCTGGCGGCGCTCTTCCGCGCCTTCGAGAACCGGGGCGAGACCCTGCCCCACGTGGACCTCTTCAAGGCGGACGTCACCTTCGAGTCCCGCCCCATGGTGGATCTCGGCCGCCACCTCTTCTCGCCCCGCGCGGCGAAGGACGTGCTGAAGGACGCGGTGGAGGGCCTGCGGATGTGGAGCGCGGGCTCGGCGCGGGACGAGGCCCGGCTCATCGCCCGGGACGTGCGCCGCAAGGTGTCCGAGGGCGTGCCTGCGGGCAGCATCGCCGTGGCGTGGCGCGACCTGGGCTCCGAGGCCCGCTGGGTGGCGGACGCGCTCGGCGAGCTGGGCGTCCCCGTGCGCCTGCCCTGGGGCGAGCCGCTCGCGCTGGCCGGCCCGGTGCGCCTGGCGTTGGACCTGCCGCTGCTGGTGGAGGACGGCTTCCCCGCCGAGCGCGTGGCCGATCTGGTCTCCAGCCGTTACGCGCCCGCGCTCTCCCGGGGCGCGCCCGCGGCTCCGGCGACGCTCCTCACGCTCGCGGCGGTGCGGGATGACCGGCTGGGCGCGACGCGGGGCAAGGGCGCGTACGACCTGCGCCTGGAGTCCCTGGCGAAGCGGCTGGAGCCGTTGCCGGACCAGGTGCGCAAGAAGGAGCAGCAGCGCGCCCACGAGGCTCGGGTGCTGCGCGAGCGGTGCCTCTTCCTGCTGGAGTCCTGCCGCCGCATTCCGGAGCAGGGGCGGGTGTCGGAGCTGCTCGCCGCGTGGTGGCAGGTGGTGCGGCGGTTGGGGCTGCTGGACTCGGAGGGGCCGCTGGAGGCCGCCTCGGAGGACGGCCTGGGTGCGCTCGTGCTGGATGCCCGGGCCCGGGACGATGCCGCGCGGGCGGCGCTCACGCAGCGGGTGCGGGAGCTGGAGCGGACGCTCGCGGCGGTGGGCGGAGGGCCCCGGCTGAAGCGGCGCACCTTCGGCCGCTGGCTGCAGGACATGATGCGCGACGTGCACCTGCCCGCGCGCGGGCCCGCGACGGGCGCCGTGGAGGTGCTGGACGTCCGCGAGCTGGAGGGGCGCACCTTCGAGCATGTCTTCATCGGCGGCATGGCCGAGGGCCGCTTCCCCGGCCGTGATGCACCCAATGCGCTGCTGGGGGACGCCGAGCGCATCGCCCTCAACAAGCACCTGGGCCGGGACATCTTCCGCCTCACGGGCGGCGAGTTCGAGGATCGCGCGCCCTGGCGCCTCACCGAGGATCGGCTGCTGTTCGCCAGCGTGCTGGCCTCCGCCGGGGAGACGGTGAGCCTGTCCTTCGCGGTGGAGGGGCAGGGAGGCCAGGAGCAGGCGCCCTCCACCTTCCTGGAGGAGGTGCGGCGGTTGACGGGCATGTCGTGGGAGGCGCGCTCGCTGCCGGCCATCGCGCCGCTCGACGAGGTACTCACCGAGGCGGAGCTGCGCCAGCGCGTGGTACTGGAGTCGCTCGCGCTCCCGCGGCTGCGCGTCTCCACGCCGGACCCCGCCCGGAACGTGCTCCAACAGCACTTCGAGGCCGCGCCGTGGCTCGTCTCGGCGAAGGAGATGGTGCAGGTGGAGATCGAGCGCCTGCACTTCTTCGGAGACACGCGCAAGCGCGCGGGCCGCTACACGGGCGCGGTGGAGGATCCGGCGCTGGCCGAGGCCGTCCGCGAGGCGTTCCGTTTCGACCAGGACCGGCCGCTGTCGGCCTCGGCGCTGGCCCGGTTCGGCAACTGCGGCTTCCAGGGGTTCCTGTCCTACGGGCTCAAGGTGCCCGAGCCGGAGCAGCCGGGCGAGGAGTTCGATCGCCGGGGGCAGGGCGTCTTCTGGCACCGGGTGCTGGAGGAGTTCTTCAAGCGGCTCAAGGAGCGCGAGCTGCTGGGCCGGGGCCTGGAGGAGCTCCCGGAGACGCTGCTGGACGAGGTGCTCGACGAGGTGCGGGCGCAATTCGAGCAGCGGCACTACGTGGGCCACCCGGCGCTGTGGAGGCTGGCGCGCGAGCGGGCGAAGAACATGGTGCGCCGCATCCTCATGGACGAGCGGCGGGGCCTGCCCTTCGAGCGTTTCGAGCCCGCGGGTTTCGAGCTGCGCTTCGGGCCGCGCAACCCGGCGGAGGGGTGGAACGAGGTGACGCTGCGGGTGGGCGAGGATGTCATCCACTTCGAGGGCACCATCGACCGGCTGGACATGTCGGGCGGCGAGGTGGGCGTCATCGACTACAAGTCCGGCAAGCTGTCGAAGTCGGAGCTGAAGAAGAAGCTGCTGGACTCGGACTTCCAGCTGCCGCTGTACCTGTACGCGGCGCGGGCGAGTGGTCATCGCAACACGCGCAACGCGGCGTGGTTCTCGCTGCGCACGGGAGACGTCATCTACCTGTCCGACGTGCTGGAGAAGGACGCCGTCGAGCTGGAGGAGCTGCTGTCCACCGAGCCGCAGGTGCGGGAGCGGCTGGCGGCGGAGGCGAAGCCCAACCTGGCCAACGCGGTGGAGGCGTTGGTGAACACCGTGAGGGCGGGGCAGTTCGCCATGAGACCGAAGGACTGCGGGAGCTGCGGCTACCGGGCCGTGTGCCGCATCACCGAGCGGCGGCTGGTGGAGGAGGAGGGTGCCCATGAGTAGGCCCTTCCACCTGGCGCTGGAGAAGAACCTCGCCCTGATGGCGGGTGCCGGCGCGGGCAAGACGTACAGCCTGGTGACGATGACGCTGCACCTGCTGGCCGGGGCGCGCGAGGGGGCCAAGCCCTTGCGTCCCTCGCGGCTGTGCATGGTGACGTTCACCGACAAGGCCGCGGCGGAGATGCGCGCGCGTGTCCGGGCGCGCCTGGATGCGCTCGTGCAGGCCGAGCCGAAGGCCCTGCTGGAGCCGGAGCTGCGCGCCTCGCTCGAGCGGCTGGGTCAGCCCTTCCCCACGAAGGACGCCTGGCGCGCCATGCGCGAGGAGCTGGGCTCGGCCTCGGTGGGCACCTTCCACTCGCTGTGCGGCCAGCTGCTGCGCCGTGCGCCGCCGGGCTCGGGGGTGGACGCGTCCTTCGAGGTGCTCGACGAGCTGGAGGCCCGCACGCTGGTGCTGGACGTGTGCGAGCGCGTGGTGCTGGACGCGCTGGAGGCCGGTGAAGCGGGCGTGCGCGAGCTGTGCCAGGAGCTGACGTTCTCGGGCTCGGACTTCACCGAGGGCCTGGTGTCCTCGCTGTCCGCTACCTACGGCAAGCTGCGCGAGGAGGGCCTGCGCGCGGCCGAGGTCCGCATCTCCAGCGCGGACGAGATGCGTGCCGGCTTCGAGGCGCTCGCCGTGCGGTGCAAGGGCCTGTGCGCCACGGTGAGCGAGCTGGACAAGAAGGGCGAGTGGCGCGAGCTGCGCGAGAAGCTCGAGGCCACGCTGGAGGGCCTCACGCCGGAGAACTGCTTCGAGCCCGAGCGGCTGCCCTCGCTCAAGGCGGCCTTCCTCGAGGACGGACGCGACGTGCGCCGGCTGAAGAAGGAGCCAGGCAACTCGATGAAGGAGCTGTACTGGGCCTTCTTCGGGAAGAGCGACGGCTCGGTGATGCGGCTGGAGGATGCGTACGCCGGGTGGCGCACGGCGCCTTTCGAGGCCTCGTTCCGCTCGTTGCTCTCGCAGGTGGAGGCACGCCACGAGGAGGAGTTCGCCCGGCGCAACGCCCTGGACTTCACCGCGCTGCTGGTGAAGACGCGCGACCTGCTGCGAGACATCCCGGACTACCGCCGTCAGGTGCAGGAGCGCCTGGGCGCGCTGATGGTGGACGAGTTCCAGGACACCAACCGCCTGCAGCTCGAGCTGGTGCTGCTGCTGGCCGAGAAGCGTGACGGAGGCCCGCGCCCGGTGCGCCCGGACGAGAGCCTTGTGGACGCGCTCCCGTTGGAGCCTGCCTTCCTGTGCGCGGTGGGAGACCGCAAGCAGTCCATCTACGAGTTCCGCGGCGCGGACGTGTCCGTCTTCGAGGTGCTGGCGAAGAAGATCGAGTCCGAGGGCGGCGTGCGGGACTTCCTCCAGCACAACCGGCGCTCGGTGCCGCCGCTGCTCGAGTTCTTCAACCACGCCTTCGCGGGCGTGCTGGTGGGAGGCGAGGGAGGCGCGCGCCCGTACGAGGTGGTGTACGTCCCGAAGGAGGACGACCTCGCGGCGGTGAGGGAGGAGCGGGTGCCCGCGCCGGTGGTGGAGCGGCTCGTGCTGGACGACGAGGAACTCTCCACGGGCGAGCTGCGCGCGGCGGACGCGGAGTCGGTGGCGAAGCGGCTGAAGGTGATGCTGGCGCCGGGGGCCGAGCCCCTCGTGGAGCGCGAGGACAAGGAAGGCCTGCGTCCGGTGCGTGGCGGGGACGTGGCCATGCTCTTCCGGACCTTCACGCACCTGGAGGTGTACCGGCAGGCGCTCATCCGCCACGGCATTCCGCACCGGGTGTTGCGCGGACGAGGCTTCTACGGCGCGCAGGAGGTGCTGGACCTGGCCTCGCTGCTGTCGCTGCTGGCGGACCCCGATGACGCGCTCGCCTTCGCGGCGGTGTTGCGCTCGCCGATGGTGGGGTTGTCGGACGCCTCGCTCTTCCGGCTCGCCGGGCCCGAGGGCCTGTCGTTGCCCGCCGTGGAGCGCGGAGGCTCCTCCTCTTTGGAGGGGCTGCCCGAGGGCGAGCGGGCGCGGCTGGAGCGCTTCCTCACGGCGCTACCGTCGCTGCGGCGCGAGCGGGACCGGCTCGGTGTGCGCGCGTTGCTGCTGTCCGCGATGGAGGTGACGGGCTACCGCGAGTCGCTGGCGGGCACGCCGTACGCGGAGCAGGCGAGCGCCAACGTGGAGAAGCTGCTCTCCCTGGCGGGCCGGCGTGACGAGCGCGGCACGGGTGGCTGCGTCACCTTCGCCCGGGAGCTGCAGCGGCTGGCCAACGAGGAGCCCACGGAGGCCCAGGCGGATCTGCTGGAAGCGGGAGACCCTCGCGCGGTGCAACTGCTCACCATCCACCGCGCCAAGGGCCTGGAGTGGCCGGTGGTGATGGTGCCGGCGCTCGGCAGTCTGCGCCGCTTCACCAGTGGACGGGCGCTCTTCGAGCGGACCCATGGCCTGTGCTTGCGGCCGTGGTTGCCGGACAGCCTCGACAAGTACCGCTCCCCCCGCTACGACGAGGTGAAGGACGAGCTGCGGCGGCGCGAGACGGCCGAGTACCGGCGCGTGCTGTATGTCGCGCTCACCCGAGCCCGGGACAGGCTCATCCTCTCAGGCGGCGAGGAGCGCGGCGCGTCCGACTCGTGGTGGTGCCTGCTCGACGAGCGGTTGGGCGAGGACCCGCGGCTGCGCGGGCTCGTCGAGGACCTGGACGTGGAGACGTTGCCCGCGCCCCCGGAGGTGGACGAGCCGGAGGCCGTGGACCCGTCGGAGCAGGAGGCTCGCGTCGAGGCGGCCCTGCAGCGCGTGCACGACGTCCCCGCGCCTGCCACGCCCGAGGTGGCGGCGGTGGGGACCGAGGCCGTGCAGGACTTCGTGGTGTGTCCGCGCCGCTACCGGTACGTGCACCAGCTCGGGCTGCGCGCGGAGGGAGCGCCCTGGGAGACGCCGCCGCGCGTGTCACCGCTGTACATCGAGCGGGATGCCTGGGGCGCACCGGCGCTGGCTGTCTCGGACCGGGTGCTGGCGCTGCTGCGCGGGGTGGACTTCCGGCTCGCCACGACTCCGCCCGCGGAGCGGCGGGGCCGGCTGGAGGCGCTCGTGCGCGAGGTGGGCTGGGACCTGGGCGAGGACGGCGTGGAGGAGGCGCTGGCCACGGTGGAGCGCTTCCTGGGCACGGCGTTCGCTCGCAAGCTGGCCGCCGCTCCCGCGTCGAGCGTGCATCGCGCGTTGCCCTTCGTCCTGTCCCTGCCGGGAGATGCTCCGGCGGCGCTCGAGGGCGAGGTGGACCTGCTGTGGCAGACGCCCGCGGGCGAGGCGCGGGTGGTCGTCTTCAAACCGGGCAAGCGGTCGCCTCGGGGCGTGGAGGCGCATGCCGAGTCGCTGGCGGCCGTGCTGCTGGCCTCGCGGCGGCTGGTGCACGAGGGCGTGCCCGTGGAAGTGGGGGTGGCCTTCCTGGGCGAGGACGTGCCGGAGCCCGAGTTCCCGGCGCCCGCCGTTGACATGCAAGTCATCACCGAGCGCCTGCGGGAAGCGGCTCGGGGGCTGGTGGAGGCGGACGTGCGGGGCCGCTGGCCGGGCAGGGAGCCGTCGGTCTGCCAGACGCTGGCCTGTGGTTATGCCGGCCATTGCCATTCCGGATCACTTCCCACTTCAGGGCGATGACGGCCCGTGGGGAAGCGTGGTAAGCGGGCCGCAATATGCCGAACGTCGTCGTCATCGGAGCGCAGTGGGGAGATGAGGGTAAGGGCAAGGTCGTGGACCTGCTCACCGAGCACGCCCAGGTCGTCGTCCGTTTCCAGGGCGGCAACAACGCGGGCCATACCCTCGTGGTGGGTGGCCAGAAGACGGTGTTGCACCTGATCCCCTCGGGCATCCTCCATGCGGGGAAGACCTGTGTCATCGGCAACGGGGTGGTGTTGGACCCCGCCGTGCTGGTGAAGGAACTGGATGCCCTCAAGGAGCGCGGTTTCCTCAAGGACGACTCGCACTTCCTCATCTCGGACAACGCGCACGTCATCTTCCCGTGGCACAAGCTGCTGGACACGTACCGCGAGAAGGCCCGCGGCGTGAGCGCCATCGGCACCACGGGGCGTGGCATCGGCCCGGCCTATGAGGACAAGGTGGCGCGCCGCGGCATCCGCGTGCGCGACCTGCTCAACGCCGAGCGGCTGCGCAAGCGCATCGACGAGCGGCTCCCGGGTGTGCGCGACGAGCTGCGCGAGCTGTGCCGCGCCGCCAACGAGACGCCTCCCGAGCTGGACGCGCAGAAGTTCCAGGACGAGTTCTCCGCGCTGGGTGAGCGGCTGCGGCCCCATGTCACGGACGTGTCCCTCTACCTGGCGGGCCAGGTGCAGCGTGGGGCGCGCATCCTCTTCGAGGGCGCCCAGGGCACGCTGCTGGACGTGGACCATGGCACCTATCCGTTCGTCACCAGCTCCAACTGCGTGGCGGGCAACGCGGCGGTGGGCTCGGGCCTGGGCCCCACCACCATCGACAAGGTGATGGGCATCAGCAAGGCCTACACCACGCGCGTGGGCGGTGGCCCCTTCCCCACGGAGCTCACGGACGAGACGGGGGACCGGCTGCGCAAGGTGGGTGACGAGTTCGGCGCCACCACGGGCCGTCCTCGCCGGTGCGGCTGGCTGGACGGCGTGGTGCTGCGCTACGCGGTGCGCGTCAACGGGCTGTGGGGCATGGCGCTCACCAAGCTGGACGTGCTCTCCGGCCTCAAGACGCTGCAGATCTGCAACGCCTACGAGCTGGACGGCAAGCGCATCACCGAGCTGCCCGGGGACTACGAGGACCTGGCGCGCGTGAAGCCTCTGTACGAGACGCTGCCGGGCTGGGACGACAAGCTCGCCGGGGTGCGCACCTTCGACGAGCTGCCCGAGGCCGCCAAGCGCTACGTGCGCCGCGTGGAGGAGATCTCCGGCGTGCCCGTGGTGTGCATCTCCGTGGGTGCCGACCGCGGCGAGACGGTGCTGCTGCAGAACCCCTTCCGCAGCTGAGCCGTCCGCGTCTGAGGAACTCCGGACACTCGGAGTTCCCGGAAAGACGTGCCCCGGACTCCCTCGGCAGGAAAGCGAGAGAGCGGGTGGCGGATGTCAGGCCCCCGCCTTAGCTTTTTCGACATGAACGGGGGCGATCCGAAGGCAGGCAGGCAGGTGTTCCGCCCACACGCAGTGCTCGCGGCCATCATGGGCGCCGCGACCCTGCTCTGGCTGGGCGTCTTGTTGTACCTGGTGCGGTTCGAGGGGGTTCCGGTCCAGACGTTCCTCTCGGCGCTCTTCTTCGTCCTCTTCTTCGCGGTGTCGGTGACGTACTACGGCCGCACGCGAATCATCGTGGACGCGGGAGGCATCACGTACCGGGGACTGGTGCGCACGCGGCGCTTCTCCTTCGCGGACATCCGCAAGGTGGACGTGCTGCCCGGGCCGGTGACGGTGTACGCCGTGCGCGCCGGCCGGGGCCTGGTGCACTTCACCAGCCTCTTCGCGGACCACCGCCGCCTGGCGCGGCTCCTCGTCGAGCGGGCCGGGCTCCTGCCGCTGCGCGCCTGACCTGGGGGCCATGAGGCCCGGTCCATTTTCCCCTAGCCCGGATTATTCACCAGGGCCTGGCGAGAAGCCGCGAAGGGGCCGTGCGCAGACCCAGGGGGCACGATCTGGCTCGTTGCCCCTATCTGTCAGGTGAGCGGAAGTCAGGTTGGCAAAGGGGC
>NZ_DBNGVP010000058.1:0-4134 GCF_057119385.1 Archangium sp.
CTGGACCAGGGCCCCGAGCGGGCCGAGCGCGCCTGGCGGGAGATGGCGCTGGGCGCGCGCCTGAACCACCCCAACCTCGTGCGCCAGTTGGGCGCGGGGCAGTGGCCCCTGGAGAACCCGCGCTACCTGTGGGTGAAGATGGAACTGGTGAAGGGCCCCACGCTGGACGCGTGGGGACTGGCGCCCGGGCGCACGCTGGGCGAGGTGATGGACCGGGCGCTGGAGGTGGGGCGTGGCCTGGCGGTGTCGCACGAGGCGGGCGTCATCCACCGTGACGTCAAGGAGGCCAACATCCTGGTGTGCCAGAAGACGGGCGAGGCGGTGCTGGTGGACTTCGGGGTGGGCTGGCACCCGGCCTGCCCCACGCTGACACAGGGGATGTTTCCTCCGGGCACGCCGGCCTACCGCGCCCCCGAGGCGTGGGCGTATGGCCGGGCGCACGCGGGCGAGCCAGGGGCGCACTACCGGGCCGGCGTGGGGGATGATTTGTACGCGGTGGGCGTCGTCCTCTACCGGCTGCTGACGGGCCGCTTTCCCTTCCGCCCCGCCGAGCACGGGGGCGAGGACGTGGAGGCGGTGCTGCACCGCGAGCCCTTGCCGCCGCACCTCGTCAACCCGCGGGTGCCCCTGGAGGTGGAGGCGGTGTGCCTGCGGTTGCTGGCCAAGACACCGGAGGCTCGCTACCCGGACGCCGTGACGCTGTGCCGGGCGCTGAAGGAATTGAGGGCCCGGACGGACGTGGACTGGCGGCAGGTGCTGCACCCGGAGCGGCGGCGCGCGGTGAAGCCCTGGGCGCGCTGGGCCCGGGCGCTGGCGGGGGTCGGCGTGGGGTTGGCGGTGGCGGTGGGGGCGTGGTGGCTCGGCTCCAGCCGGGAAGTGGCGCCGGGTGGGCCAGCACCGGAACCTGTGCGGGCCGTGGCCGCGCCTCCGCCCGAGGCGCCTCCTCCCCCGGCCGCCGCCCCGCCGCTGGCGCCTCGAAAGGACAGTGCTCCCGTGAAACAGCAGCCCTCCAGCCCCCCACCTGAAATGGCCCCCAAGCGCCAGGGAGCCGCCGTGCGCACCGCGTGTCTCGGACTCACCGGCGCCGCGCTCCAGGCCTGTATGGGCACCCCGCAGCAGATGCCGTCCGAGCGCCCCGCTCCGCCTCCCCAGGCGTGCCCCGCCGGGGCCGTGGAGACCATGACGAACACGCTCGGCCTGAGCCTCGGGGAAAGGACGAGCGTGGACTGGAGCAGCGTGCGCGGCAGGTCCGTGCACGTCCAGGAGGACGCGACCCTCCGGGTGGGGGGAGACTGGGAGGTGGGAGCGAACTGGGGGGGCAAGGGCGGGGCGGTGGCGCTGCCGAACAACACCCGCCTCTTCGGGAGGCTCTATGTCCACAAGGGGCGGGTGTACGGCCGCTTCACCGAGGCCCGCACGCCTCAAGGGGTGGTGTACCCGGTGTGCCTGGAGTTGATGGATACGGGTGGCAACGTCGGCCTGGAGCTCCAGCCCGGCAGCGGGCCGGGGAAGATGATGGTGGACCCCGTCGTGCGGGTGCGGGTGGTGGACCGCTTCCCGTAGGGGCGTCCCGGAATCGGGACGGACACGACCGGACAGGAGGTGTGGTAGAGCCCCACTCCTCCGGTCTCGTCCCCGTGAGGTGCCTTCCTCATGTCCGTGCTCTCCGCCGCTGCCCTGTTGCGACTCGTGTTGCTCGCCGTTCCCATGGACGCCGCGCCGCCTGCCTGTGAAGCAGGCACACGCCACCTGGAGTTGACGGAGGACACCCCCGGCGAGGCGCTGGCGGTGTGTATCCATCCGGGGCTGCCCACCCATTTCCTCTTCGACGCGGAATTGGGGCGCGTGGAACTGCCCGGACGGGAACGGTTCCAGGTGATGGCGGGTGAGACAGGGTTCGCGCTCGTGCCCACGGGGGCCCTCACCCCAGGAGAGCGTGTACAGCTGGGCTTCACCTTCCAGGACGGCGCGGACCCGAAGGGCGTGCGCTTCCTGCTGGTGGTGCATCCGTCCGAGGCCGCGCGGTTGGTGAAGGTGACACGCCAGCCGCGCTCGCTCGAGTCCAACCGGCAAGGCGAGCAGCAGGCGCGAGCGGAAGCGCGGCAATGCCAGGAGGACAAGGCGCGCCTGGCGGAGGAGTGCGGCGGACAGCGCGGAGTCCTGGGCCTGCTCGCCCAGGGGCTGCTGGGCGAGAGCGGCATCGCCAGCAAGGACATCACCCGGAGCGTCATCTCTCGTCCGGGCAACACCCTCGAATCCATGGATGCCCGCAGCTACCGCTCGGACACCACACGCGTGGCGGGCGGGCACGAGGTGGTGCGGCTGCTGGTGACGCAGCAGTTACAGAACAATGGGAGCACGCCCTGGACGCCCGGGGGCGCGGTGCTGGTGGGGCCGAAGGGAGAGGAGTGGAAGGTGCTGGGGGTGTGGACGGAGGAATCCATTGCTCCAGGGAAGAAGCGCAGCGTCGGGGTGGAGGTGGAGGTGCCGCGGGAGGCGGCGCGCGGCACCTTCACCCTGAAGTGGTGGGGCCGGGAGGCGGGCCGCGCGAGCGAGCACTTCGACGGCGTGACCTTCCCGTAGCTCCACCAAGGGTCCGCTTCAGACGCCCCTCCGTTGAGCATCCACGAGGAGGGTCGCGACTTCCGATGAGGTGACGCCGAAGCGCCCGGCCACGTCCTCCAGTTGTCGCGCTGGTGCGAACGTGGTCACGATTGGCACGAGCCCCTCTCTTTCGGCGTGCGGCGTTCCGACAGCGCAGGATGGCTCTTCACCCGTCCAGTACACGATGACCGCCCCTGCTCTCGTTCTGGGAGCGCTGGCCGCCGATCCTCGACTCCTTCGAGAAGGGTGACGCGGAGCTCCCGGCGCTGTGGGTGAGGCCGGAGCCGATGGAGGATCCGAGCCAGAGGGAAATGCATGAGGTGATGGGAAGCGGAGTGGAGGGTTGAGGGGCATGAAAGTGTTCGTCTAGCCTGGGAGCCATTCAGCGCGTTCGCAGCCCACCAACGGACATGGGCCACCAGCCTCGGGGGATTGGAGGAGGCGAGGATTTCCGCGCTGGGAGGAACGCGATGATGGTGCGGAAGAACGCGGTGGAGCGGCGGCTGGACCTGCTCCACGACCAGTGGATGGAGTTCGCCCAGCTCCCCGAGGCGCGCCTGCTGCGCTGGGTGGTGGAGCCGGACGAGGTGCGGATGGTGGAGGCGTTCCTGGAGAAGGAGGGGGATGAGCGGATGGGGGAGTGCCCGGACCTCTTCCTGCGCCTGGACGAGCCCTTCGATGAGCCGGTGCGCTACGGATACGCGCTGCGTGAGGCGCTGGTGCGAATGGAGGAGGAGAGCCGCGCCGGGCTGGAGGAGGAGGGTCTGCCGGGCTGGAGGTGCCCGCCGGTGAAGGAGGGGGGAATGGACGTGGAGGCCTTCCTGGCGGCGTGCGACTCGCTGCGGAGCCACTACGAGAGCCTGTGCGAGCACCTGGTGGTGGTGCTGCTGCCGGCGCAGGGGACGGATGCGAGCGCCTGGCTGAAGTGGTTGGGCAGCGCGGTGGAGAAGGCGCGGTCCGCCCACGTGCGCCTGGTGGTGCTGGACGACGCGAGGACGCGGGTGTTGGAGCCGTTGGCGGAGGCACGGCCCGACAAGGTGGTGACGATACCGGCGAAGCTGGAGATGGGCCGGGCGCTGGAGGAGCTGTCACAGGAGGCCGGCAACCTGGACAGCCCGGGAGGGCAGTTCCGGGAGCTCTTCGTGCGCCTGGGCAACGCGGCGGCGAAGCGGGACGTGGAGAGGGCGCGGACGTTGGGAGCACAGGCGGTGGCCGTGGCGGCCGGGCAGGGGCTGTACGAGCTGGTGGTGGCGGCGCACTTCGCGGTGGGGGGAGCGCTGCTGGGAGCGGGCCGGCCCCGGGAGGCGCTCGAGCAGTACCAGCAGGCGGAGGCGGCGGCCGGGGAGTCCGCGGCGAAAGGACAGCCCCAGGGCGCACAACTCCGGCTGAGCTCGCGTATGGCACAGGGCGCCGCGCGGGTGACGGCCCAGGAGTACGCCCAGGCGGCGGCGCTGTACGAGGAGACGGCGCCCCTGGCGCGCGAGCTGAAGGACGCGCGCATGGAGCTGGAGTGCTGGCGGATGGCGAGCT
>NZ_DBNGVP010000059.1:0-26435 GCF_057119385.1 Archangium sp.
GCGCGAGCTCGCCGAGCTCCTCGAGACCATGAACAAGGGGGTGAAGGTCCTCGAGGCGGCGCTGCTGTTGAAGGAGTCCATGGAGGCGCTCACCCTCGTGTCGGCGCTGAAGTTCACCCTGCCCGCGTTGCGCGCGGCGGCGCCCGTCTCGCTCGGCGTGGGCCTCATGGTGGGCCCCAACGGCGTGATGATGGGCACGCGGATGGTGGTGTCCGCCGAGTGGGTGGAGATGATGCGCCAGTTGGTGCGCGCGGGCGTCCTCTCCCTGCCCGCCGTCAGCGCCGCCGTGCGGCTCCAGGCCGGCCACGTGATGATGGCGCAGGGGCACGGCGACCTCCCTCGGGGCGTGCGCGACGCGCTGGGCGACAGCCCCGAGGTGCGGGGCATGCGCGTGACGGGCAAGACAGGCGCCGGTATGGCCGAGTCCCCGCGTCACCACGTCATGCCCAAGGAGTTCCGCGAGTGGTTCGAGAAACGCGGCTTCACCGGCGAGATGGATATCAACAAGTTCTGCGTCAAGCTGGAGCAGGCACACCATCAGGCCATTCACGGCGGAGGAAACTGGAAGCTCGGTCGTACATGGCCGGGTGAATGGAATCGGATGATCATGGAGGCGCTGTACGAGGCGGAGGCCGAAGCTGGCCAGATGTTGACGCGGAATGAGGTCCTGAACGTCGTCGCGGGGTATATGAAGGAGTACAGCATCCCGATGAAGTTCATCCCGTGGAGAGGCCGATGAGCGACGGACGTGCCTGGCAGGGCAACGTGAAGGCGCGCCTGTATGAGCGGGTCCGCGAGCGTGGCTACGATTCGCTCACGGCCTTCGCCGAGGCGCGCCCCACCGCTTCGCTGGTAGCACTGGCGGATGAGCTGGGTCCTGATGACGTCGCGGCAGTGCAGGTGTTCAGCGGATTGGTCGCCGAGGCAGAGCGAAGCCGCAAAGTCACGCGCTTGGTGCGCGGGCAACTCGTGCGAGAACTGTCTCAGCACCTCCCGAATGGCTGGCCGGCCGTGCTCGACGACAAGACTCGCTTCGATGTCGCCCACGCACTTGCCCGTTGGACGACCTACACGCCAGAAACGCATAAGGAGCGTGTCAAGCAAGCCAGGGCAGCGCTCCGCGCATCACCACCACGGCCTGGCTGGCGCCCCCTTGGGCCCGACGACGAGCTACTGCGCACGCTCCTGCCTGACGAGGAAGTCTGAACTTCACTCTTTGAAGAAGGCAATGACCGACGGACGTTCCTGGGATGGCAACTGGAAGGCGCGCCTGTATGAGCGGGTCCGCGAGCGTGGCTACGATTCGCTCACTGCCTTCGCCGAGGCGCGCCCCACCGCCTCACTCTTGGAACTGGCGGATGAGCTGGGGCCTGATGATGTCGCGGCAGTGCAGGTGTTCAGCGGATTGGTCGCCGAAGCAGAGCGAAGCCGCAAACTCACGCGCCTGGTGCGCGGTCAGCTCGTGCGCGAGCTGGCCGAAGCACTCCCCAATGGCTGGCCGGACGTGCTGGACGATGCGACCCGCTTCAAGGTTGCCGTGGCACTCGCCCGTTGGGGGACCTTCACCCCAGAAACCCATGACCAGCACGTCGAGCGGGCCAAGGCAGCTCTTCGCGCATCACCACCACCACCCGGTTGGCGCCCGCGCGGGCCCGACGACGAGCTGCTCCTCACGCTCCTGCCCGACGAAGAAGCCTGAGCTTCACCGGGCTTGCCTCCGCCGCCCGCGCGCTCCACCCCGGAAACGACAACGGAGCCCCGGTGCTCCGGGACTCCGTTCTCACTTCACCGTCTGCCCGGTACCTACTTCGTGAGCAGCTGGGGAATGGCCTCGCGCAGGTTGGGCATGGTGCCGATCTGCTTCGCGTCCGTGGCCTGCGGCGTACCCGTGGCGCGCAGCAGCTCACGCAGCGCGCGCGGCTCCAGCGGACCCTTGCCGGCGGCGTTCGCGATGCCCTGCAGGTTGGCCACCGCGCCCACCACGATCGGCGCCGCGCTGGACGTCCCGCTGAAGGTGCCCGTGTACCACCGGTCCTCGCCCGCGCTCGACAGGTCGCCGTAACCCAGCGTCACGACCTTCTCGCCCCAGGCGTACACATCCACGCGGCTGCCATGGTTCGTCCAGCACATGGGCGCATGCGTGTCCGCCGTGCCCGCGGCCACGAAGATGGCTCCCGAGTCCCGCATCGAGCGATCGAACGCCCCCCGGTACACCGGCGAGTCCAGGTCCACGCTGCCGTTGCCCGCCGCCTCCACCACGTGCACGCCGCTGGCCGTGGCCTGGGCGATGGCGTCGAAGTTGGCCCGCCAGTACTCCAGCGGCACCTCGTCGCACTGACTCGTGTTGCACGTGCAGTCCCGCGTGCTGCGAGGCCCCCGCGCCTGCAGCTGCAGCAGCACCACGCCGCCCTTGCCCGCCACCAGCGCCGCGCGCGTGATGGCACTCGCGATGCTCTGGCCCGCCACGCCCTCGTGGCCCACCTGCGCCCCATACGAGACGCCCGTGACGCCGTAGCCGTTGGCCTGGCCCGCCATCACCCCCATCACCGCCGTGCCGTGGTTGCGCCACCCCAGGTCGTTGAACTGCACGCCTCCCGTGTAGAAGAAGCGCGGCAGGTCCTCGTGCGTCCCGTTCCACGCCCCCTCCACGTCGACGATCCGCACGCCCGTGCCCGTGCCCCCCGGCACCGCCCAGGCGTAACGCGCGTCGATTCCTCCCGGAGCCGCCTCCAGGTAGCCCTGCAACCCCTCGTAGCCCGCCGTGGGGGTGCTCGACTGGCCGGACACCTCCAGGCCGAACCACGCCGGCTCCGTCGCCGCCTCGGCGTAGGCGATCTCCACGCTGTCCAGCGCGTTGAGCCGCATCACCCACTCGTTCACGTCCGCCGCCAGCGTCCCCGGCTTCAGCGGCACCTCGAAGTACAGGTCCAGGTCCGCCTGCTCCTTGCCGCTGCGCTCCTCGGCCAGGCGCTTGCGCTCGGCCAGCGTGAGCTCGTCCTGGCGGAAGAGGCGTCCCGGCGGGCCCATGCGGGGCACGTCCGCGAACACCCGCAGCGCCGCCAGCAGATCCTGCCGCAGCTTCTGCTCGGACAGGCCGCGGCGCGCCATGCGCCCACGCTCGGCCGGGTTGCGCTCGGTGGAGAGCACCTGCAGCCCACCACCACGCACACGCACCCGGGTGCCCTCGTGGAACTTCACCACCAGCCGCTGCACCGGCGTCTCCGGCTCCAACTCGGGACTGGTGGGCTTCACGGTGGGCAACCGCGGATCCAACACCCGGATGCTGGTGGCCTGCGCGGCCGGCGCCGCCATCAGGCACAAGCCCATCATCCACGTGCGGGTGACGCGATTCTTGAGAAACGAGACCTTCATCGTCCGTCCTTCCAGGGGGGTGAACGGGGAGTTACGGCCATGACGGTGCGCTACGGGTGGGGATGCCCGCAGCCTCCCCATACCGTCACGTGGGTAGCCTGCCATGCCCGTTTGGCGCACATCTGCGGGCTACCGGGTTCCTAGAATTTTGCGTTGAGTGCAGTATTAGCAGATATTTTCTGGAACGGGAACAGGGCGGTGAAGTCGCGGTTTTCTTTTTTGGTGAGAAAGGCCGTTCTTCACTCCCCCAGAAGGAGGGCTTCCAGGTCCGGCTCCGCGGGAGCGTCCGTCACGCCGGGTTGGGAGTCGTCCGGATCAAACCCGTAGATGGAGGAGCCGGGGGGGACGGGGCCGTCGTCGAGGCACAGCGGTCTCGAAGAGGAAGACGCTCCCGGTGGAGGACCGCGCCGGGGCGATGGAGAGCTGCCTATGCCGCGAATCCGAGCGCCACGGCGAGCAGTCCACCGAGTCCCGCGTACAGCGGAATGTTGCAGGCCAGGGTGATGCGGTTGATGCGGCGGAAGCGGGCCTGCTCCTCGTCGGCGAACCAGATGCCGTCTTCACCCGTGGTGTGTCCCCCGACGGCCTGGAAGAAGAGCGTGGCGTACATGACCTCGACGATGAGGCTCATCAGCACGAGGGCGATCAACGACAGGGCCCACACGTCCAGGGGCGAGGGCGGGCCGTCGCGGCGCAGCTGGTACCAGGAGAGGCCGCCGAGCAGCAGGGCGATGCACAGCACGTCATGGCCGATGCCGTACGGTGGCTTCCAGTTGTGGGAGACGTAGAGCATGTAGAGCTCTGCCACGCCGCGCAGCCACATGCAGGCGCCGAAGCTGCCGAGCACCAGGCGCAGGTCCGGGTGCACGGAGGAGTCGAGCGCCACGAGGGGGCACAGGAGGAACCAGAGGAAGATGGCGTAGAAGAGCCAGGCGAGCTTGGGCGGGGAGATGCGGCCGCCGCGAGCCGCCTGGACGTTCTGCCTGCGCCAGAACAGGAAGCCGAGCGCGGCGGACAGGCCCAGCAGGGCGAGGATGAGGACGCGGGTGAGGGGGGCGAGCATCAGGGACGGCGCGGGCGGGGGTAGAGGTCAGGGTAGCGCAGGAGGTACCAGTCGCGAAGCCGGGGCAGGTGGTGCAGGGACACCTGGGGATGCAGGTGGTGCACCACGTGGCAGCCCACGTGGAGGGGCGCGGTGAGCAGCCGGCCCATCCAGCCGAGCCCATGATCCGAAGTGCAGGCGAGCACGTCACGCAGGGTGCGTCCGTGGACCGTGCTGGGAGTGTGCTCGGCGAGCAGCCGCCACGCGCACAGGGCCGAGGTCAGCAGGAAGGGCAGCCCGTAGCCGAGCCCCACCGCCGAGGGCCAGCGCGGGGCGGCGGCGAGCACCGCGAGGTGGAAGAGGACCTGGGCGGACTCGGCGCGGGCGCAGGCGAGCACCTCGGCGTCGTGGGTGAGCGGCTCGCCGGAACGGTCCTGGAGGAAGAGCCGCGCGTACGGGGAGCGCAGCGGAGGGAGGAGCCAGGCGAGCAGCCCGAAGGGACCGCGCAGCACCCAGAAGGGGAGGATGGGGCAGACGCGCAGCCACACGGCGAACTGGCGCCAGGGGCTCGAGGGCGGGCGCCGGTAGGGGTCCGAGGGCAGGCCCGCGTCGCGGTGGTGGCGCAGGTGGTGGTAGCGCATGGCCTCCATCGTGGTGGCGACGGGGAGGCCGGCGAGCAGCTCCAGCAGCCGGAGCGCGAGGCCCTTGTGGCGCCAGGGCAGGTGGATGGCGTCATGCAGGACGACGCCGAGCGCATGCAGCCGGCCGGCGATGAGCAGCGCGAACAGGGGCGACAGGGCGGGCACCCACGCCATGGCCAGCCAGCACAGGGAGATCCACGCCCACTGGGTGGCGGCGAGCCGCAGGAGAGCGGGGACGGTGGCGCGGCCGAGCAACCCGGGGGGGACGGGAGCGCGAAGTGGGAGGAGCCCGGAGTTTGCAGGAAGGGGCGCGCACGAGGAGGGATGCATGGGAATCGACATCATGGTGGGCAGGCTCCAGGGGGGACATGCAAGCCCCCCGCCCGTCCTGGACAGAGGGACGGGGGCGGGGCACGCTCGGTGCGCGCTCGGAGGCGCGTCCCATGAGAGCTGAGCAGGCAGTGGCACATCCGGCGCCGGTGGGTACCGGCGTGCACACGGCCCCGCGCGTCGAGCGCTGGGGCTGGGTGTGGCCCCGGTGGAACGACCCGCGCATCCCCTTCGCGGCCATCCTCACGTTGTACGGCGTGCTGGGCTTCTCCTTCTTCGGCTTCAACCGCAACCCGTGGCAGATGCTGGCCATCGTCGCCACCGGCAGCGCGCTGGACGCGGGCCTGGGCTGGCTGCTGCGCCGCGAGAAGGTGGTGCCGCTGAGTGGCTACATCTCATGCTGCTCGCTGGCGCTGCTGCTCAACTACTCGCACTCGAGCTGGCTGCTGCTGCTGCCGGTGTGGCTGACCATCGGCTCCAAGTACGTGCTCACGTACGAGGGCCGCCACGTCTTCAACCCGTCCATGTTCGGCGTGGCCACCTCGCTGCTCTTCACCCGCGAGCTCATCACCGCGGCGCCGGCCTACCAGTGGGCCAATGGCGAGGTGGCGCTCTCGGCCTTCATCCTCATGGCCGCGCTGGTGCTCTTCTTCTTCCGCGTGGGCCGCACGTGGCTGGTGCTCAGCTTCCTCTTCTTCTACGCGCTGCAGACGGCCCTGCGCGCGTACATCCTGCGCCACCACCTGCCGCCCGAGGTGCTCTTCCTCGGCACGCTGGGCGCGCCGGCCTTCTTCATCTTCACCTTCTACATGATCACCGACCCGGGCACGTCGCCGAAGACGCCCCGGGCCCAGGTGCTCCTGGCGCTCGCCCTCACGCTGGTGGACCTGGTGCTCCACCTCAAGGAGAGCGTCTTCACCTTCTTCTACGCGGCCCTCACGTGTGCCACGGCGCGCTTCCTCTTCCTGCACGGGCGTGCCCTGTGGCAGCGCGGGCCTCGCACGTACTTCGCGGGGGTGTTCTCTCCGGGGCCGATGAAGCGCCTGGCGGCGGTGGGGGGACTCGGCGCGGCGATGGCCGCGGGCTACTTCCTCGTGGTGGCGCCCTCGGTGAAGTCGCGACCACTGCCCTTCCACATGGAGCGGCTGGAGGCCTCGCATACGGGGCTCGGCTCGACGATGGGGGACGTGCTGTTGAAGGTGGACCCGCGCGTGCTGCACGTGGCCAAGTGGGTGCTGAGCGTGGGCGACGCCGTGGCCACCGGGGACTTCGACGGTGATGGGAAGCTGGATCTCTTCCTCACGAATCCGCTCAAGTCGGACGGGGACCGCGCCGCGCTGTACCGCAACCTGGGGGAGATGCGCTTCGAGCGCGTGAAGGTGCCGGCGCTGGAGCACATCGCCGCGAGCTACACCACCGAGGGCGCGGCCGCCGGTGGCACCTTCGTGGACTACGACGGGGATGGGGACCAGGACCTGGCGGTGGCGGTGGCCTTCGGGCCCTCGAAGCTGCTGCGCAACCTGCTGCGCGAGACGGGCACCGCGGCTTTCGAGGACGTCACGACGCGCGCCGGAGTGGGGGACCACTCGGTGAGCATGGCCGTCACGCTGCTCGACTTCGACCGGGACGGGCACCTGGACCTCTTCGTGGCCAACGCGCTCACCACGCACCTGCCGGACTACGCCACGCCCACCCCGTTCAACTTCTTCAAGCTGCCCCCGCCCGAGTACCCCGGGGACCGGCGCATGCTGCGCTTCTTCCACAACGGCTGGCACAACGCCGACAACGGCGGCCTCAACGTGCTCTACCGCGCCCGGGGCGATGGCACCTTCGAGAAGCTCGACTCCGTGGCGCTGGGGCTGAAGGAGACGCGCTGGTCGCTCGCCGTGAGCACGGTGGACCTGAACCAGGACGGCTGGACGGACCTGTACATCGCCAACGACTTCGGCCCGGATGAGCTCTACCTCAACGAGCAGGGCAAACACTTCCGCCGGGTGGTGGGGAAGCTGTTCGGGGAGATCGGCAAGGACACGTACAAGGGGATGAACTCGACCGTGGCGGACTTCGACCGCAACGGGTGGCTGGATGTGTACGTGTCCAACGTGCACCACTCGCTCCAGGCCGAGGGCAGCCTGCTGTGGATGCTGTCTCCGGGGAAGGACCCGTTCGTCCCCGAGTTCAAGGACGAGGCGACGTTCCGCGGTGCGCTCAACGAGCGGCGCTTCGGCTGGGGCGCGGCGGCGGGGGACCTCGACAACGACGGGTGGCCCGACATCGTGCAGGCCAACGGGCACCTCGATGACCGGTTGGATCACCTCTACGACTCGGGGCGCAAGGACTACTGGTACGTCAATCACAAGCTGATGCAGTCCGGCCCCGAGGTGCACACGTACGCGGACAAGTGGGGCGACATCCGCGGGCGCACCATCTACCCGAACGAGCCGCGCCGCGCGTACATGAACCTCGGCGACGAGCAGCCTGGCCACTTCGTGGACGTGGCGAAGGAGCTGGGCCTGGATGACCCGGACAACTCGCGTGGCGTGCTGCTCGCGGACCTGGATGATGACGGAGACCTGGATGCCGTCATCACGAACCAGCACGGGCCCGCGTCCGTCTACCGCAACACCCTGCGCGAGGGCGCGGGCAAGGACGCGGCGCACTTCGTGGGCGTGTCGCTCGTGGGGGATGGGCGGCGCACGGCCCGGAGCGCGGTGGGGTCGCGCGTCGTCGTGTCCTACGAGGAGGGCGGAAAGCGCGTGGAGCAGGTGCAGGAGGTGGGGCTGATGGGAGGCCTGAGTGCCTCGGCGGATCCGCGCCTGCACTTCGGACTGGGGCGGCATGCGGGCCCCGTGACGGCCTCGATTCACTGGTACGGCGGCGAGGTGCAGACCGTGCAGCTCGAGGCCGACCGCTACCACGTCCTCTCGCAGCCCGCCGTGACCGCGGGCCTGCGCGGCAGCCGATAGGGAGTCCGATGTTCTCCGCCTTGAAGGGTGCCACCGTTTCGCGCGAGTCGCTCACCGAGCACCAGCGCGCGCAGATGCTCGCGTTGATGCAGGTGTGCTACGCGGGCGTCAGCGCCGAGCGCTTCCTACGGGACCTGGCCGACAAGCAGTATGTGATCCTCCTGTCCGCGAGACGCTCGGGCGAGCTGGTGGGCTTCAGCACGCTGCGGGTTTCGGAGGAGCAGGTGGGGGGACAGGCGGTGGAGGTCGTCTTCTCGGGCGACACCGTCATCCACCCGGACTATTGGGGACAGAAGGAGCTGCAGGTGCGCTTCGGGCGCTTCATGCTCGCGCGCAAGCTGCGCCGCCCGCTGCGGCCGTTGCTGTGGCTGCTGTTGAGCGCGGGCTACAAGACGTACCTGCTGGCGGTGAATCACTTCCCGCGCACGGTGCCACGGCACGACTGGGAATCGCCGCCGGAGCGGGTGTCATTCCTGCGCGCGCTGTCCATGCGCTGGTTCGGCGAGCAGTACGACGGGAAGAAGGGGACGGTGCGCTTCGCGGGCGCGCACTACCGGGTGAGGGATGGGGTGTCGCCGATCGACCGGGAGGCCGCGGCGCATCCGCACATCGCCTTCTTCGCGAAGAACAACCCGGCGCACGTGGAGGGAGAGGAGCTGGTGTGCCTGGCGGAGATCCGGGCGAGGGATCTGCTGTGGGCGCTGACGGAGCTGACGATGAAGCAACTGCGGCTGTGGACGCGCCGGGGCCTGAAGCTGATCGGAGTGAGAGCATGAGCACCACCGCGAGCACCCTCACCGTGAGCACGAATCCCCACTGTCGCAATATCCCCTCGCCCTCCGGGAGAGGGACGGGGTGAGGGTATCGAGGGCCCCAGGTTGAACCCATGCTGACATCACGCCGTCTACTGTCGGGGCTCATGGCGGCCCAGGCACCAGCCGCGTTCCTGTTCCACCGAGCGCTCGAGAGTCCGGAGCAGGCGCAGTCCGAGAACCTCGAGCGGATCCTCCGGGCCACGAGGGACACCGTTCAATCTACGCGCCTCCCCGGTTTCTCCAACATCCGCACGGCACGCGAGTTCCAGGATGCGGTGCCCATCTCCACGCCTGACTCGGTGCTCCCGGACATCGAGGCGCTCAAGGCAGGTTCACCGCGCGTCCTCACCCGGGAGCCCGTGATTCGCTTCGAGCCCTCGGGAGGCTCCTCGGGAGCGTCCAAGTACGTGCCCATGACGCGAGGGCTGCTCGACGAGTTCCACCGGGCGCTCGCGCCAATGCTGTTCGACCTGCTGCACTCGCGCCCCGCGGTCCGCGAGGGCCCGAGCTATTGGTCCATCTCGCCCATCGGGCGCAAGCAGGGGAGGACCGCCGGAGGGATTCCGGTGGGGAGCGTGGAGGACTCGGCGTACTTCCCGCGCTTCCTGCAACCGGTGCTCTCGCGCGTGTTCGCCGTGCCCGGCGCGGTGGCCCGGCTGCCGGATGTCGAGTCGTGCCGGTATGTGACGCTGTGGTTCCTCGTGGCGTGTGAGGAGCTGGCGCTCCTGAGCGTGTGGAATCCGAGCTTCCTCACGCTGC
This sequence comes from Archangium sp., assembly GCF_057119385.1. NCBI lineage: Bacteria > Pseudomonadati > Myxococcota > Myxococcia > Myxococcales > Archangiaceae > Archangium > Archangium sp. Next base: position 9,926 of record NZ_DBNGVP010000059.1, read on the forward strand.
TCATGGATGCACTGGAGCGGCACGGGGAGCGGCTGGCGGAGGACTTGGAGCGCGGGGTGTGCAGGCCTCCTCGGGGACTCGGTGGGGGGCACGGTGGGGAGGACGGGGGCGGATACCCTCACCCCGACCCTCTCCCGGAGGGCGAGGGAGGAGTGGGCAGGGTGAGGGGAGGGGGCGCGGAGGAGGTGGATGGGGTGCTGGCTGGGATGCGGTTCTCTCCCCGTCCCGAGCGTGCCCGCTTGCTTCGCGAGGCCCTCCGCTCCGGGCTCCAGGGACGCATGCTCTGGCCCCGGCTCGCGCTGCTCAGCATGTGGACCGATGCCCAGGCCGCGCACTCCGTCGCTCCCGCGCGCCGCCGCTTCCACGGTGTCGAAATCCAGGGCAAGGGCCTGCTCGCCACCGAGGGCGTCGTCACGCTGCCCCTCTTCGATGCGCCCGCCCCCGTGCTCGCCGTCCGCAGCCACTTCTTCGAGTTCCTCGACCCCGAGCACCCCGAGGCCCGCCCCCGGCTCGCGCACGAGCTCGAAGCCGGCCGCACCTACTCCGTCCTCCTCTCCACCTCCGGCGGCCTGCTGCGCTACCGCATCGGAGACCTCGTCCGCGTCGAGGGCTTCCACCACGCCACGCCCTGTCTGCGCTTCCTGGGCCGCGCCGATGCCGTGAGTGACCTCGTCGGAGAGAAGCTCGCCGCCACGCGCGTCTCCACCGTGCTCGAGGCCCTGCTCCCCGCGGTGCTCGGCGGTCCGCGGCCCCCGTTCGCCATGGTGGCCCCCGAGTGGGAGCCCCACGCGCCACCGGCCTACCGGCTCTTCCTCGAGACCGACGTGCCCGACGCGCGCCTGCACGAGGCCGCCCAGGCGCTCGAGCGCGCCCTGTGCGAGGGCTACCACTACCGCTATGCCCGCGAGCTCGGCCAGCTCGGCCCCGTGAGCGCCCTGCGCGTCACCGAGGGTACCCGCCGCTACGAGGCCCGCTGCATCGCGCTCGGCCAGCGCGCCGGTGACATCAAACCCACGGATCTCCATCGCCAGGCCGGCTGGACCGCCTGGTTCTCCCAGCAAGGAAAGCAGTCATGAGGAATCCACTCGAAGCCCCGAACCTCGCGCTCGTCACGACGCCCGCCGTGGACCTCGAGGCCGAGGCCGACCTCACCCGCTGCGGCGCCCTCAAGGACTTCTGGTACGTCGCCTGTCTCTCCACCGAGCTGCCCCAGGGCAAGCCGCTGGCGCGCACCGTCCTCGGGACGAACCTCGTGCTCTTCCGCGACGAGCACGGCCGGCCCGCGGCCCTGCGCGACCGCTGCCTGCACCGCAACGCGCGCCTGTCCGCGGGAGACGTCTTCCACGGCCGCATCGGCTGCCCGTACCACGGGTGGACCTATGACGCCTCGGGCGCGGTGGTGGAGGTGCCCTCGCTCGGCCCGAGTCAGTGTGGCGAGGCGCTCGATGCCCAGGGCCACGCGCGCGCGGGCCTCCAGGTGCGCCCGTGCGACCTCGGCAGGCTGCAGCGCTTCGACACGCTGGAGCAGGACGGGCTCGTCTACGTCTTCATGGGCGGAGACGCGAAGCGCGCCCGCCGCCCGGCCTTCCGCGTGCCGTATTGGGGCCGGCCCGAGTGGACCGTGTACTTCATGGTCACGCGCTTCCCCAACGGGGTGACGAACCTGGTGGAGAACTTCATGGACGTGCCGCACACCGTCTTCGTGCACCGGGGGTGGTTCCGCGACCCGGCGCGCAAGCGGGTGCCGGCCCGGGTGAAGCGCTCGGAGGGCAGCGTGCTCGTCACCTACCAGCAGGAGCAGGACACGGTGACGGGGCTGGGCCGCATCTTCAACCCGAGTGGCCTGCCCATGGTCCACACGGACCATTACTTCATCCCCAACATCACCCGCGTGGATTACATGTGGGGCGAGCGCAGCGGCTTCGCCATCAACTCGCAGGTGACGCCGATTGGCCCCACGGACAGCCTCGTCTACACGGCCATCAGCTACCGGCTGCCGTATGACCTGCCGCGCGCGCTGGTGGCGCGGGCCCTCATGCCGCTGGTGCGCTGGTACACCACGCAAGTCATCCGCCAGGACGTGGACATCATGAAGGTGCAGCGCGAGGGCCTGACGAACGGTCCCGGAGGCGGCGTCTTCGCCGGCACCGAGGCGGACCTGCTCCACGCGGACATCGAGGCCTATCGCCGCTGGCTGCTCGAGGGCGGACACGGCGAGGGCCCCGCGGACGAGGAGCGCGGCATCGTCTTCTGGATCTGAGACTTGATACCGTAGGTGGGACCATGAACTGCCCACGTTGTGACAAGGTGATGACCCCGGTGCAGCCCGAGGGGGTCGAGGCGCAGCAGTGCCCCCAGTGCGAAGGGCACTGGCTCGAGGGCGAGGACCTGCGGCGGTTGGAGTCCACCGTGAACGTGCGGTTCCTCGAGTGGCGCCAGCTGCCGGCCGACGAGGTCCAGACGCGCGAGGTGGCCTGTCCCCGGTGCCGTCCCCGGGGAATCATGAAGAAGGTGCGCAGCGAGCGCGACCGTCACGTGCTGCTCGACGTGTGCGAGCGGTGCCACGGTGTGTGGCTCGACGGCGGGGAGCTGCGGGCCATCCAGGAGATGGGCTTCGTGACCGCGCTCGCCGACGTGTTCCGCTTCGTCACGCGGGAGTGAGGGCCGCGGTGTCCGAGACCTCCTCCATCCTCACGTCCGCGTCCGCCGCGGATCCGAGCGTGCGCCAGCGCCTCCTCTCCATCTTCGGCGGCTCGGTGGGCAACCTCATCGAGTGGTACGACTTCTACATCTACTCGGCGTTCTCGCTGTACTTCGCCCGCTCGTTCTTCCCCCACGACAACCCCGTGGTGGAGCAGCTCAACACCGCGGGAGTCTTCGCGCTCGGCTTCCTCATCCGTCCCGTGGGCGGCTGGCTCATGGGCCTCTACGCGGACCTGCGCGGGCGCCGCGCCGCCCTGTCGCTCTCCGTCACGCTCATGTGCCTGGGCTCCTTCATCATCGCCCTGTGCCCCACCTATGAGCGCATCGGCGTCCTCGCCCCCGTCATCCTCATCCTCGCCCGCCTGCTCCAGGGGCTCTCGCTCGGCGGCGAGTACGGCACCAGCGCCACCTACCTCAGCGAGGTCGCCACCTCCCGCCACCGCGGCTTCTACAGCTCCTTCCAGTACGTCACCCTCATCATGGGCCAGCTGCTCGCCACCGTGACGCTGCTGGTGCTGCAGCGGCTGGTGCTCACCGGTCCTCAACTCGAGGCCTGGGGCTGGCGCATTCCGTTCCTCTGTGGCGCCGCGCTCGCCGTCTTCGGCTTCTTCATGCGCCGCAACATGGTGGAGACGGAGGCCTTCCAGGCCGAGGCCGCCAGGAAGACGGAGCACCACCCCATGCGCGAGCTGCTGCGCCACCCCCGGGAGATCGCCCTCGTCGTCGGGCTCACCCTGGGCGGCACGCTCGCCTTCTACACGTACACCGTCTACATGCAGAAGTTCCTGGTCAACTCGGTGGGCCTCACCCGAGACCAGTCCACGCTCATCTCCGTCTCCTCCCTCTTCCTCTACATGCTGGTGCAGCCGGTGTTCGGCCTCCTCTCCGACAAGATCGGCCGCAGGCCCGTGCTCATGTGGTTCGGCGTCATGGGGACGTTGTGCACCGTGCCCCTGCTGACGGCCCTCACGCGCACGCGCGATGCCTTCACCGCCTTCCTGCTGGTGCTGGCCGCGCTCCTCATCGTCTCCGGCTACACCTCCATCAACGCCGTGGTGAAGGCCGAGCTCTTCCCCGCTCGCGTCCGCGCCCTGGGCGTGGGGCTCCCCTACGCGCTCACCGTCTCCATCTTCGGCGGTACCGCCGAGTACGTGGGCACCTGGCTCAAGCTGGCCGGCCATGAGACGTGGTTCTTCTGGTACGTGTCGGGCTGCATCTTCTGCTCGCTGCTCGTGTACGCCTTCATGCGCGACACCCGGCGGCACCACCGCTTCGACTGACGCCGCTCCGGAAAAAAAGGGGGCGGTTCCCAGAAAAAATCCCCTGCCCGGTCTCCTCTTCAAACACCGAGGGGATGGGCACCATGAAGCGCGCGATGCTGAGCTGGGGAGTGTTGTTGCTGTGTCTGTCGGCCTGTGACCTGGGCTCGGTCCAGGGGGCCACCGGTCCTCAGGGGCCAGCGGGAGAGCGCGGGCCCATGGGGCCGCGGGGCGCCCAGGGCGAGCAGGGGCCCATGGGTCCTCGGGGGGAGCCCGGTGCTCCGGGAGCAGAGGGACCCCGGGGCGAGCAGGGCCCGGCGGGTCCGGCGGGTCCCGCGGGCCCGGGGTTCCGCATGTACTACGCCGAGCAGAGCGCGGTGGCCGCGAAGGCCGACTCCATCATGTTCGTCGACGTGCCGGAGGTGGTGACGTCGTTCGACACGACGGTGCCCTCGCGCGTGCGAATGCTCCTCACCGCGCGGGTCTCCGCGTCGCGTCCCGGTGGCGGCGTCGTCCTCTGTTACCTCTTCACGGGCTACGACGGGCCCGTCCTCCTCGAGGGCGTCCAGGTGATGGCGCCCGCGGATGGCTCGGAGTCCCTGCCCACCTACGTGTCGGTGATGCGCCGCTCCGACTTCGTCACCGGCCGCCAGGAGCTGCGGCTGCAGGTGGCCGTGGATGGGGACTTCCCGGATGCCACCTGCCGGGTCGAGGCCGCCAATCTCGAGGCCGTCGTCCGCTGAGACCCTCCACTGTGTTGAAGGACACACTCGCCAGGTGTCCTGCTGTTCACAGTTTGGATTCGGACCACTGCCGCACCCCGGGAGGTGATGCAGATCAAGACCGCATGCTTCCTCCCGGTCTCTTGTACGAAGAGAAGCGCCTTCAGGCTCTTCGTCGGTACGACATCCTCGATACGCTCCCCGAGTCCGAATACGACGACATCGTCCAGCTGGCGGCCCAGCTGTGCGGTGTGCCCATCGCGCTCATCAGCCTGGTGGACCGGGACCGGCAGTGGTTCAAGGCCAACGTGGGCCTGCCGGGCGTGCGCGAGACGGAGCGCTGCGTGTCCTTCTGCACCTTCGCCATCGAGCGCGAGCACGTGTTCGTCGTCGAGGACGCCTCGAAGGATCCGCGCTTCGCCGCCAATCCGCTGGTGACCCATGCCCCCTCCATCCGCTTCTACGCGGGTGCCCCCATCCTGTCCGAGGATGGTTTCACCCTGGGCACCCTGTGCGTCATCGATCGCCAGTCCCGCGTGCTCGACGAGCAGCAGCGCCGCAACCTGCTCGCGCTCAAGCGGCAGGTGGAGCTGCTGCTGAAGCTGCGCCTCCAGGTGAAGCAGACCGAGGCGCGCAACCGCCAGCTGCTCGAGTCCTCCGGGGATGCCGTCTTCCTGCTCGACGAGGCGGGGCGGGTCATCGAGCTCAACCCGGTGGCCGAGCGGCTGCTGGGGCGCTCGGCTCCCCAGTTGTTCAACACCCCCTTCGAGTCGCTCGTGCCGGAGAGCGAGCGCGACGTGCTGCGCCAGTCGCTCCACGCCCTGCTCTCGCGCGGCACCCTGCGCCTGGAGAACCAGGGGCTGTGCGCTCCGCGCGGTGAGCGCTTCGCGCTGGACGTCGTGGCCTCGCTCCAGGAGGTCGGCTCCGCGCGGCGCCTGCTGCTCGTGGGGCATGATCTCACCGAGAAGCGGCGGCTGGAGCAGCAGAGCATCCAGAACGAGCGGCTCGCCTCGGTGGGGGCGCTGGCGGCGGGCCTCGCCCATGAAATCAACAACCCCATGGCCTACGTGCTCTCCAACCTCGGCTATCTGCAGGGCTGGCGCGAGGACCTGGAGCGGCAGCTGCCGGGCATGCCCGGCGTCCCGGCCCCGCTGGCGGAGCTCTTCGCCGAGGCGAAGGAGGTCATCGCCGAGTCGCTCGATGGCTGCAAGCGCATCCGGGACATCGTGCGCGACATGAGCTTCTTCTCGCACGCGCCGGACAACGCGCTGGCGCCGGTGAACGTGAATGGGAGCCTGGACTTCGTGCTGCGCATGGCCCACACCGAGCTCAAGCGCACGGCGGCGCTGGTGAAGGACTACGACGGCGAGCTGCCGCCCGTGTTCGCCTGCGAGAGCCGGCTCAGCCAGGTGTTCCTCAACCTGGTCATCAATGCCATCCAGGCCATGCAGCCCGGCTCGCCGCAGCGCCACACCCTGCGCATCCGCACCGCGCGTGAAGGGAGCTTCGTGCGCGTGGACGTGTCGGACTCCGGCCACGGGATTCCTCCCGAGGTGCTGCCGCGCATCTTCGATCCGTTCTTCACCACCAAGCCGGCGGGTTTGGGCACCGGGCTGGGGCTGTCCATCAGCCACTCGCTCGTGCAGAAGATGGGCGGGGAGCTGCGGGTGCGCAGCGAGCAGGGGGCCGGTACGACCTTCACCCTCTTGCTGCCCCTGGGCGAGCCCGCCGCCGAGCGCCGGGCCGTGCTCGCCTCCTGAGCGGGGGGGGAGGCTTCTTCTTCCGGAGCGGGTTGCGGCATAGTCGCGGCCATCGACCCGGAGAGGATGATGTCGAGCGAGGACACCCGGGGGGACGGAGACAGCGTGGGTCTGGCGCGGCGCGGGTGGGCGGCTCGGTTCACCGTGCTCTGGACGCGGCTGGTGAATCGGCTGGATGTGTTCATCCCGGCGCCCCTCCGCCACGGTTCTCCCCTGGAGCTGAGCCGGGCCCGGATGGTGGTCGCGCTCTGCCTGAGCCAGTTCGGGGGCGCCGTGGTGTTCACCGGGCTGTTGCAGTTCACCCCGTCCGCGTGGAGCCTGGGCGTGCCGAGCGCGCTGTCCGGTGGCTTCTTCCTGGGGTTGCTGGCGCTGCTGCGGTGGCGCGCCTCGCCCCACCTGCCGGCGCTGTTGCTGTGCGTCTTCCTGTGGGCCGCCATCCTCTTCAACTCGCTCGCCCTGGAGCTGCCGGCCATGACCACGCATGCCGCGAGCGTGCTGGTCCCGGTGATGGCGGCCTACCTGCTGGGGTGGAAGCTCGGGCTGGCCGTGTCCGTGCTCTGCGCCCTGACGCCGCTCGTCTTCTATCCGCTGGGCATGTCGCGGCCGGGCTTGAGTGCCATGGAGTGGTCCATGGGCATCTTCACGGCCCTCTTCATCGCGTTCGGCTGGGCGGTGACGTCCCTGTTCCTCACCTTCCGGACGGAGGCGCACGAGACGCTCGAGCAGGCCCGCAGGACGCTGCACGAGAACGAGGGCGAGCTGTCCAGCCTCATCGAGAGCACCGATGACGTCGTGTGCTCCCTGGACGTGGAGGGGCGGCTGCTCACCGCCAACCACTCCGCCAGGCAGTACTTCCAGCGCATCTTCGGCCGGGACATTCCCCCCGGCACGTTCGTCTTCCGCGAGCTGCCCCCCGAGCGGCAGGTGCGCTGGAGGGGGCGGCTGGAGCGCGCCCGGGAAGGCCATCGGCTGAAGGAGGAGGTGCGCCTGCCGGCGCTGGGGGAGACGGGTCGGATGATCGACCTGGAGCTGACCGTCAGCCCCGTGTGGGGCGAGCACGGCGAGGTGCTGAAGCTCACCGTCTTCGGGCGGGACGTGACGGAGCGCAAGGCGGCCGAGGCGCGGCTGAGCGAGCTGCACCGGGGGCTGGTGGATGCCTCGCGCCAGGCGGGCATGGCCGAGGTGGCCACGGGCGTGCTGCACAACGTGGGCAACACGCTCAACAGCGTGAATGTGTCGGCCGGCATCGTGTCCGAGCGGATCCGGAGCCTGCGCGTGTCCAGCCTGGAGAAGGCCGTGCAGCTGCTGCGCGAGAACGAGGCGCGGTTGAGCGCGTTCCTCACCGAGGATCCGCGGGGCAAGCAGCTGCCGGGCTACCTCGAGGCGCTCACCACCCAGCTCACCCAGGACAAGGAGGCCGTGCTCGCGGAGTTGCAGGCGCTGTGTGACGGGGTGGAGCACATCCGGGTGGTGGTGGGCATGCAGCAGCAGTACGCGCGCTTCTCCGGCTTGGTGGAGGAGGTGTCCCTGCCCGAGCTCATCGACGGCGCGGTGCGCCTGCAGGCGGCCTCCTTCGGGAAGGCGGGCATCGAGGTGCGGCGCGAGTACGCCGCCGTGCCGCCCGTCTGGGTGGATCGGCACAAGCTGCTGCAAATCCTGCTCAACCTGCTGAGCAACGCGCGCCACGCGGTGAAGGAGGGTGGCCGCCCGGATGGTTGTCTCACCCTCCGCGTGGTGCCGGCCGAGGCCGGGCGGCTGAGCATCATCGTCTCCGACAACGGGGCGGGCATTGCCCCGGAGCACGTCCCGCTCCTCTTCACCCACGGCTTCACCACGAAGAAGGACGGGCACGGGTTTGGCCTGCACACCAGCGCGCTGGCCGCCGAGGAGCTGGGTGGCTCGCTCTCCTGTGAGAGTGCCGGCCGCGGCCAGGGGGCCACGTTCACCCTCGAGCTGCCCGTGCGCAAGCAAGAGGCCCGCGAGGAGAGCACGGCCGCGCGGTGAGGTCCGCCCGGGGGGAACCCGGGGCGCGTGGCACCCTCACCCCGTCCCTCTCCCGGAGGGCGAGGGGAGTGGGGCTCGGTGGGACTCGTTCCTCCGGGGGATTCTGCTTCTGGGGTTATTGCTGGCTCGGCTTCGTCGAGGACATGGGCTTGAGCTCGCCCTTCAGGATGGAGACGACCATCTTCCGCGTGTCGTCGTAGGACGGCTCGCCGTTGAAGAAGCCATAGGTGTCGTGCGCGCCGTCCGGGGTGTAGCCATCCAGGTGGAAGAGGCGCGGGCCCGTCGGGTCCTTCTCGCGCGCGAAGACGTTGGTGTACGCGTACGAGCCCAGCGAGAGGACGAACGTGGGCCGCTCCTGGTCCGGCGCGAACACCTGGAACTCGTAGCGCTTGGCCCAGTCGCCCTCCAGCTCGAAGTTCTCCACCGCCATCACCGTGCGGCCCGCTTCCTGGAACTGCTCGCGGACGTAGTACTCCTTGTCCACCTTGCCCGCCTGCCGCAGCAGCAGCAGCTCCTCGCGCTCCGCCTCCCGCTTCTCCGTGTTGCCCAGTGCCTGGTGCAGCTGCACCAGCTTGGCCCGCGTCCGCCAGTCCCCCGGCTCCAGCTCCGCCGCCTTCTGGAAGCGCTCCAGCGCCGCGGCCGATTCACCCCGCAGATGCCGCAGCTGCCCGGCGTTGTAGTGCGCCATGGCGAACTCCGGCTCGTACTCGCGCGCCTTCTCGTAGGCCTCCAGCGCCTCGTCCGCCTTGCCCTCGTCCATGGCCAGCAGCCCCAGGACGAAGAGCGCCTGCGCGTTCCTCGGCTCCAGCGACAGCGTCTTCTCGAGCGCCCCGCGCGCCTCCACCGGCTGGTCGAGCTGCAGGTGGAGCGTGCCCAACAGCTGCCAGTAGCTGCCCTGCTTCGGCTCCAGCTCCGCGGCCCGCGTGGCGTGGACGAGCGCCTCTCCGGCCTTGTCCTGGCCGCCGAGCAGGAAGGCCTGGATGTAGTGGGACTCGGCCTGGTCCGGCTCGAGCGCCAGCGCCCGCTCGGCCTCCGCGTACGCCTTCTCCTCCCACTGCAGATAGAAGGCCGTGCGCGCCAGCAGCCCGTGGAGCCGCGCATCCTCGGGCCGCTCCTTCAGCCGCGCTTCCAGCTCGCGTGAGAGCTCCTCCAGGTCCGTGAGCGCGGCCTCGCGGTCCGGTCCTCGCAGGAGGGCCTGGGCCCGCTCCAGACGCGCCTCGGTGCCGTCGCTCCCGGCGGGTGTGGAATGGACCCGGCCCGCCGTACACCCGGCACCCGCGAGGAGCAGGGCGAGCACGCATCCCAGGAGTTGATGTCTTGGCATCCCCGAAGCATGAGATGGCGGACGCATGTCTCGCAAGCGTGCTCGACCCTCCCGGGGGCTTGCGAGCAGACTCGCGGCCGGAGACTCCATGCCAGCTCATCCAGTGCAGGACCCTCGCGTGCTCGCACGGCGCATCGAGAACGCCCAGGCGGAGCAGATCGACCGGACGCCCATCACCTCGCGGCAGGGAGCCCCCGCGCTGCGCGTCGCCGGTGGGCGCGCCCTGTTCCTCGGGCCGCGCTCGTCCTTCTCCGCCGCCATCGGCGTGGGGCTGGAGGGCATGGTGAGTCTGGCGGACCTGGATCGCATCGAGGACCTGCTGGGGCAGGGCGGGGGCGCCGTCCGCATCGAGCTGAATCCCTTCTCCGAGCCCTCGCTGTCCGGGAAGCTGGGCGCGCGGGGCTACCGCGTGGAGCGCTTCCTCCAGGTCTGGTACCGGCAGCCCACGCCCGTGCCGCCGCCCGTGCCGGGGGTCGAGGTGCGGCCCGTGCGTCCGGGCGAGGAGCGGCACTGGGCCGAGCTCTTCTTCCTCGCCTACCTGGGGCGGCCCGCCGCGTCCGAGCTGGAGCTGTCCGGTGGGTTGGGCATCGTCCACACGCAGGGCAACACCTGCTTCCTGGCGCTCCAGAATGGCGAGCCCCGGGGCGTGGGCGTGGTGTCCGTGACGGACGGCGTGGCGCTGCTGTCCGCCGATGGGGTGGTGCCGCTGTCCCGGGGGAAGGGGTTGCAGCTCGCGCTCATCCAGGCGCGCATGGCCTGGGCCGCCGAGCACGGCGCCGATGTGGTGACCGCCTCCACCGAGCCGGCCACCGCCTCGCAGCGCAACTACGAGAAGTCGGGCTTCCGCTGCGCCTACCCGAAGCTCGTCATGGTGCGGCCGCCCTTCTCGTCGTACTGAGCGCGCCGTGCTTCAGGCCAGCGCCATCTCGAAGCCGGTGCGTCCCGATGGGAAGTGCTCGCGCGCCATGCTGGCCGGCGTCACCGCGTACAGGTGGAAGTCCAGCTTGCGCTGGAAGAAGCCCGCCAGCGCCGGAGCGAGCGGATCCTCCTCGCCCAGGTAGAGCGAGAAGAAGTGGTAGCCCCGGCCGTGGTGATCCGCGTACACCCGCTCCACCAGCGCGCGCAGGATGGCCGGGTCCTCTCCCACCACGCTCGTGTTGCACAGGTAGAAGTAGCGGAAGTCGTTGCCCGGCGCGGGCAGCCTCGGCGCGCGCAGCACCGTGGCCATCGCGTCGTAGCCCCACTTCACCCACCGCATCGAGCCCCGGTACGCCATGACGCGGTAGCGCTTCACCGCCTCCGGGTCCCACGCCGATGTGCACCCCACCAGCTTCCCGCTCCCGTCGAAGGCCACGTAGCTGCCCTCCACGCTCATCCCCGGCCAGCGCTCCAGCCGGTGCCTCAGCTCCCCCAGGTCGTACCGGTAGCCGAAGGGACGCGTGCGGTGGTCCGCGTCCAGCAGTGCCTCCATCGCCGGCACGTCCTCGGCCGTGGCGCGGCGTACCTGGTAGCGGCCCGGTGTGGGTTCCCGGCGGCGGGTGAAGTGCACCGAGACCGCCGAGAAGCGCCGCAGGAGCGAGTAGTGCGGTTGGGCCTCGCGGTGCCTCTTGCGCTTCACGAGGGCTTGCAGCGCCGCCGCGTTGCTCGCCATCACCGCCGTGAGGAATGCCTCCACGCCCAGCCGCTTCGCCGTCTCCTCCAGCACCGGACCGTAGAAGCGCGCCAGGCCCCGGCTCCGCCTCGCCGAGAAGCGCGTGCGCAGGTCTCCCAGGTAGCCCACCCGGCACGGTCTGCCTTCCAGCCAGCCGTCCCTCACGAGGATGGCCCCCATTCCGTCCAGGCCGTCCTCGACTTCGTTCACCCAGAGCTCCGCGTCTCCCCGCTGCATGTCGTAGAGACGGAAGAAGTCCGGCGCACGCTGCGTGGCCAGCACCAGCTCGCCCTGCATCGGCACCGCGCCGAACAGCTCCAACAGTTGGGGATTGTCTTCTCGCTTCGCTCGGCGCAGGAGGCTCATGCGGGCTCCGAGCCTATTCGAGCAGTGGCCCGCGTGGGGACACGGGGTCACCGTGGGCCTCGGTCGTCCGGGGAGCGGCCAGGGGCGCCTCACCGGGGCAACTCGGGAACCGGATACCCTCACCCCCGCCCTCTCCCGGAGGGAGAGGGAGTCAGGGCTTCAGCAGACCATCCCGGATGGCCGTGTTGCGTGCGTCGTGCACGACTCCCTGGATGCGGCCCGAGTCCGGGAAGAGTTTCTCCGCCAGCTCGCTCAGCTCCAGCGCCTTCTTCAAAGACTCCGTCGTCCGCTCGTGGACCCAGGCTCGCATCAGTCCCGCCCACGCGTCCTCCAGCGTCTCCAGCGCCTTCGCCGCGCCTTCCTCGTACAGCGGCGTGGCCTTCTCGGATGCGTTCCGCAGGGTGTCCAGGAAGTAGCCCAGCTCCACCACGGCGGCTGCCTCCCGCCCCGAGACCTCGACGGCCTGCTCCAGCAACCGCTGGACCTCCACGAACGCTTCCTCCGGCTCCACTCCGGGCTCGTCCGTCAGCTGCAGCAGCCGGCCCAGCTCCAGCAGCGCCGGAGTGAAGGTGGGGTTGTGTGCCACGAGCTCGCGGTAACGCCTCACCTGCTCCAGCCGGAGCGACTCCGTCCCCCGGCCCTTCCGGGCCTCGCGCAGCTTCTCGAGCAGTTCCCCGACCGTGGGATGCAAGGGCGTCTTCGTCATTGCACCTTCTCCATCAACCGCTCCTGCTGCTCGATGAGCTTCTCGGCCAGCTTCAACTGCGCCTGCGTCGCCAGGCTGAAGTCCTTGTTCTCCAGCATCTGCTTGATCTGGAAGAGCGAGTGCTCCCGCAGCTGCGAGGGGAAGTCCTTCACCCGCTGCAGCGTCGCGGGCACCTGCCCCAGCCGCGTGGTGAGCAGCGTGATGCGCTCCGCCATCCGCGTCGCCGTCTGCTGCGTGATGAGGCCCGCCGCCGTCGACTCGGCGATCAGCGCCTGCGCCTCCGCGAACTGCCCCTGCGCGATGAGCGCCCAGATGCGCGCCGAGACCGTCCCTCCCTTGCTCCGCGTCTCCTCCCCGGACGTCTCCGCCCCGCACGCTCCCTCGTCGCCCCGGGCACACTCCACCCGCAGCCCGCTCCCGGGCTCCTCCCTCCGCACGGCCTCCCCATGCCCACACCCGGCGGTGCTCAGCATCGCCCACAGGGCGAGCAGGGCCTTCCGTGTACGCACAGACCACCCCCATTGAGGTCAAATACGATTATTCATGATTTGACCACAAACGGATGTCGGGTGTCAAGTTGTAACCCGACACGTCGGCTGACGTCACGGGTGATTCCGTCTCACCCGCCCTCCGCCGTCACCTCAGAAGGCGTAGCCGATGGAGAAGGAGAGCACCGGCAGGTGCACGTACTTCTCGAAGGTCCTGTCCAGCTCGCCCTCCGCCAGACGCGAGAAGATGCTGACCAGCAGCGGCTGGCTCGGCTGGAACTGGGGCTCCACCCGGCTGTTGGAGTCCAGCGTGAAGGCCGCTCCCAGCGCCGTGCGCGCCGTCCACCCCGCGCCCAGCCCCCAGCGCCAGCCCACCTCCACGTCCAGCATGTGCAACACCGAGCGCACCCGGTACTCGCGGTTCAGCGCCTCCTCGCCCTCGGGCGGTTCGATGCCGATGAGCGATGCCAGCACGTCCTCGGCATTCACCTCGCCGCCGAGCGCCACCAGCCCGTAGCCGCCCTCCACGTACAGGCCCGCTCCCGCGAAGGGTCTCCAGCCCACGTGCGTCCTCCACACCAGCGAGTTCTTCAGCGCGTTCTCGATGAGGTCCGCCTCGTTGCGGCTGTAGGCGTCCAGTCCCACCGCCACGTCGTTCACCCGCCCCACGTATCCCGCTGGCAGGTAGCCCAGTGAGGTCGACAGCCGCAGACGCCACGGTGACTCCACTCCCAGCCTCCCGCCCACCGACAGCGGGAAGTCCGTGTTCGCCTCCACCGTGAGGTCCCAGCCATGCCGGCCTGGCGCATCCTCGGCCCGCGCCTGGGCTCCGGTGAGCAGCCCCGTTGACAGCAGCAGTGTGCTGATGGTGTTTCGTGCCTTCATGGCTCCCCCCTCGCTCCGCTCGGGGGACGGTGGGCATGTGGCCCGGGCTTCGCCATGCGACCGGAGGACACGCTGGCTGGTCTGGTGGCACAGCGGACGGGCGGGCTCACGGGTGGGGCAGGGGTTCAACCCGGGGCGCGTTCGACCTTACCCGTTTTTTGATTCGGCCTTCGAGGTCTCTCCGACACCACCAGGCGAGGCAGCGGAGCATGACGGGTCAAAAGCCAGGGTCTTGCCCGATGATGGTTGCGTCCGCACGGTCGTCAGGCTGGTCCGAGAGGAACGCGAATAACTCCTCGAAGGAGGCGGCCGTGCTCGGGTCCTGGTGGCTCCGCCAGATTGCCGACGTGTCTCCAATGAGCACGCAATAACTCGACCCCTCGACATCGAGGGACACACGTCTCCTCGCGTGCTTCCCTCCTTCCGGGAGTCTCGTGAATGCAATCTGGGCCTGTGTGGGGCCGGCACGTGCCACTTGATCGAGCACAGGCTGTGTGACTCGAACAGTGGGTCCGGTCGCGGCTCGGAGCGTCTCGCCGGTGGGCGGGGTCCGCCGGGGTCCGCTGTCATCACGAGTCAAGAGGAAGCCGGCCGGCTGAACATTCCAGATGAACCCTTCAAGACGTCGAGGCTTCCCGCCCCAGGCCTGTTCCGTCCTCGCGGGTACGCCCCGCGGAAGCGCCGTTGCGGGCCCGCCTGCGACGGGGACGGCGGTCAACGCCGCCACGAGCGCTTGGAGGTCGTCGTGCGTCCGCGGCGGAATGCTATCCGGGAGCATGAATCGGTCGCGCAGTCCGTCGAAGAATGGCTGGAGCCGCGGCTTTCTGGCCTTGCCGGGGAGCGGAGTCAGCCCACTGGAGCGCCACGCCGAGGTCGGATAGCACTCGAGAACCCAGTATCCCCCGGCAGGCGGAGGTTGGAGCTTTCCAGGTTCGGCGAGCGCGACGCCCGGGAACGCCAGGAGCTCATCGAACAGCTCGATGCAGAACTCGATCCAGGGGCGCTGGTTCGCCGGGAACGTCTGGGGATGGACGCCTGTCTTGCCCTGCGTGCGGCAGAGGTATTCGCACCGGCGGCCTACGCCGGGGGTACCCGGCGGTGTAGCAGGATCCCTCCACCCCTGCGGTCCGTCGATGGCGACTGCCGCGATGTGCTCCGCGCGCGCGAACCGATCAATCTCCACGGCGAGGGCACGAGCGCTCAACGGCTGGCGTGGCCACGGGATCGCGGGAGCGCGCACTCGAGTGAACGAGGAAGCGTCGAACTCGATGATCGCGCTTCCGACCGCTTCCCAGCCAACGAGGGCTGTATCGATTCCGAGAACCCTGGTGGTCATCGCCGGGCAATCACATCGAGTTCAAGGCGGCTCCGAGGAGCCATGTCTTTCACGGCCAGCGCCAGACGGCGGTCAATGGCAACTCCCGCGCCAGCACTAAGGCACCAGGTTTGGAGCCTTCCTCTAAGGGGACACGCCCGTCCTCTCCGCCCAGTACGATGCACACAGGGTGTTTCTGCCCGTCGGGCAGCACGGCCAGTGTGTAGCGGCCCAGGACGGCCGGGACTTTCTTCTTCTCCCTGAACTCGTAGATGCCGGGTCCCGTCCACAGGTGGCCATGGAGAATCGTCCCCGCGGGCAGGCCTCCAGCGCCCTCCACGAGGCGTCCGATGACGGGCCCCTCCTGGTAGGTGCCCACCTCGCTTTGGTCGCCGGGCTGGTTGATGTCCACGATGGCCCGAAGACCGTAGCCCGTTTGAACCATCCACTCCCGGAACATCTTCTTCGTCACTTCGTCGGGGCAGTCCTCGGGCTCCGGGGGTTTCACCTGGGCGGCCGGACAGCCCAGGCCAGCGACGGCACACAGCCAGGCGGCGAGGAGACTCGAGGGGATGGAGCGGGTGGACACGGCGGGGCTTCCTTTCTCAGGGCCAACCCCAGGCGGCAGCGCCTCGGGTGGTGGCGTGAGTGTGGAGTGCACCAGCCACAAGGCAAGGCCGAGCACGGTCAGGCCCGCGAGTACGACCAGGGGCCACTTCGCACGCCGCGGGCCGGCAGGTGCCGGAGGGGTCACCTGCTCCGGCTCCTCCTGGCTCTCTTCCTCGGATGGCGATGCCTCCTTTGGAGCCTCGCGCACCGACTCCGGAGGGGGGGCCGGCTGTACCGCCACCTCTTGGGGGAGAGATTTTTGCGGACTGTCCTCAACGGCGAAGAGGGGCACCTTCCAGGCGGGGGACTTCCTCACCTTCTCCACGGCCGCCTCCAGCGCCTGGAGCACTGCCTCGGTATCCGGGTACCGGTCCTCGGGCCTCTTCTCCAGCAGCTTCAGGGAGATGTCGCCGAGAGCGCGCGGTGCCAGGGGGTTGAGGAGGTGGGGGGCGGTGGGAGGGACGCTGGCGATGGCGGCCAACAACTCCTTGTCTGGCAGCTCGGGGTTGAAGGGGTGGAGGTCCGTCAGGCCCTGGTAGAGCAGCACCCCCAGTGCGTACAAGTCCGCGGGCACGCCCCCCTGGAAGGGCACGCCCCGCTTCCACGCCTCGGTGCGCGTGTAGGCCAGGAGCTCGGGCGGCACCAGGTGCAGGACGCCTTCGGGCAGGCCCAGCGTCTGGGTGAGGGCTCCCGGCAGGCGCGCGGTGCCGAAGTCGAT